>CAZKJA010000100.1:0-10611 GCA_964552925.1 uncultured Treponemataceae bacterium | reverse complement strand
GCCCAAGGAGCGATCGAAGTCGAGGCGCGGAGCATACTTACAGTATGTGAGCACCAAGACAAGGAGCGACGCCGGGATCAGCCCGATTATGCGGGCCTTGCCGCTTTTATTTAAACACCAATGAGTTACTCCAAATTCTTGGCAAGGTGTGAGATATTCGGGCTAGAATGTTATCAAGATTCCACCCGGTTGCAGCCGAGTTGATTTGATTTTTGCAAAGCGGCGTCTATTCTGGCAATCCAGAGCGCTACACTGTCTTCTTTTTTGCACATGGCGACACCGATGGACGTCGTGACACCAAGTTAGACGCCTGACGCTTCAATAGTCGCCGATTCTGTAGCCGCACGAATTCCATTTTATTTTCTTCCTCATCGAAGCAGCAACAATACGCTTTGAACCGCGCCTATGAGCGCCCCGAGTACCCCGCCGAATGCGGTAATGGCGCCAAGCTCCTTTTCAATTACGCGTAAAAGCATCCGCTCCACTTCAATCATATCCAAAGAATCTATCTTATCAACGACGAGCGAACGTATATCTATGGATTCCAGCATTGTCGGGCTCTCAGCGGCCGCCAACTCGGTCAAACCCTTGGCTGCCGCTGCGGCCACCATGCGCAAGGTGTCATCATCCATCCGCATCGTATCGCCCAAGGGTACCCCTGAACCCAATCGCGCAAATTCCCGGAAGAAAGACCCCAGGAAAGCCGAGGTAATAGACTTCATAGCCGTCGGGTCTGCGTCATCCCTGCGCAACAACCCGGCCGCCCAGGCGGACACAGTCGGCCCGGCCTTGTCTTTTAGCTCCGGAAATACCTTCAAGACATCACCGAGAGTCCCGCCGGAAGCCATGGTACGGGCCAACTCCTCCATCGACTCCCGCCCGACCGTCGACAGTAAATTTTTAAGCGCGTCACCCAAAACCGCGATGGAAGCGTCCTTGCTTGTTTGGTCTTGGATTTTGACGAAGGACGAAAGGGGTTTCCCCGACATCGCGACGGCAACGCTCCTGGCGCGCTCAATTATACCGGCCCTCGTCGCAGGCGCGGACAGTGTGTCACGGACCGATGAGCGGAGGTCGGCAATCGTCGCAGGCATGCTTTCCATTATAGCCCGGTCGTATTTTCCCAAGCCAATGAAAAATCGCTGGATGGCGTTCATCCTGTCGATAGCCTTGCGCATTATCCGCGCCCCGGTTTTTTCCATCACGTCTACGACGCCTTTGTCGCCAAGCGTCTGCATGATGCCGACTACCATTTCCGGATACAACGCCTCAACGGTCTTTCCTACCCGCGATCCCAAGGCTTCCGCGCCGATGAAATCCGAAAGGCTTTTTCCGCTCGAGACTACTTTATCGACAATTCCAACGATGCCGATCGACAAGGCCCTGGATACGCCGTCCGCGACCTTCGGGTCTCCCGATGCCTCCACTATCCGGGGAAACAAGGCCGGTCCGACCAGTTCGGACAGGGGCGTGTCCATCGCGACGGAGACAGCTTCGTCCACCCCACTCTCGAGGCTGCGCCTGAACGGTTCAGAGGCGAATACGCCCGCGAGAATCTTGATCGCCGCATCCCGTAATGCAGGGAGCGAATCCGTATCGATAGTTGAGAGCATTTCCCCTGGCTTGGCGTCCAAAACCTTGCGCCCGGTGGAGAGGGCCGCCTTCCTGATGGCCTCCGCGAAGACGGGGCTACGAAGCCGATCTGAAACCGTCTTCGGATCAAGGAGGTCGACCGCCACGGTTTCGCCAAGCGATCGTGCCAGACGCTTTCGTTCGCGCGGCAGGATACCGGGGGTAAACGGAACGCGTAGTCCGAAAATCCTCCTCTCGAGAAGAGGCCTGAACAGCATCTTTATTGCAAGCCAGTTGGTGAACAGCCCAATCACCGCTCCGACGAGGGGCGGGATCGCGAGGGTAACGAGTTCCTCCGAGCTCATCGGCCGGACCCCGCCGCGCGATCGGCTTCGGCGCGGCTCCGGTACACGGTCATTGCGGATTCGTGGACCCAGCCTGAGCGCTCATCGATTTCCAGCTCGTACCACACCCCATTGTCCCGCGCATCGTAAGACCTTGACCTGGCGGTGATACGGGCGAGCTCACCCCGGCGAATGGCGCCCGAGTCCGCTGCCCCGAACGACGGTTCCTTCATGATGCGGACGTAGGCAAGCGAGACTAGAGCCCATCCGAGCCCGCCCGAGATGACCGGTGTCTGCTCCAGGTTTATGTGGACTGTGTCTTTCCGTGAGCACGATGACAAAACCGACATAACTGTGATCAAGACGATAATTTTTCGCTTATACCATACACGCATCGATATCCTTCCATCGCAAGAGACGACAAATACATTTGCATGTTGAATTTATACAAAAAACGCAGCATGTTAAAGTGGATACAGATGCGTAATCCATTTATCGCCATTATTGTCTCGACTTTGTTCGTGCTTCCCGTTGTCGCGCAGTCGCGCCCAGTGTCCTACGTCTCGGTCTCCGGCTCGCCGGGATTCACGTTCGAAACGGACTACGAGGCGCTTTCGCACGTAGCCTTGTCCGTAGGCGGCGGACTGACTTTCGGGGAAACCTGGGGCGGGATCATACAACTGGGAGTACAGTACCAAGGGGCATCTTCGTTCAGTTCCGCCTGGTACCGGTACAGGGGATTTTTCGGGATGTACCTCGGCGGCGGACCGAAACTTGAAATTGATGAGTTTTCCATCAAGCTCATGGCAGGGGGAGTCCTTGCCAGGTATGACCTCTCCTACTCGTACTTCTTTTTTCCGTATTTCGAGCCCGTGATCTCGCGCCATATCCTCAAGCTGGGCAAGCGCCTGGACCTCGAGCTTGGCGTATCGATCCCCTTGTACCTGCGCGCCGATGTGTTCACCGCGGGGATAAAAGCGACCGCATCGCTGACTATCAAGCCAAAATCCGGCGGAGTCTACGAGGAGGGATTCGTCGAATGAAACGGGCAAAACCGGTCGCCGGAAGCTGCAAGGCATTCAAGATTGCTACGATGTCGGCGGCGGCCGCTGTAGTCTCCTTGTTTTTTTCCACGTGCGCCATGCCCGGACCGCCGACGAGGACAGCGCTCGTGTATGGGGTGTCAAGGTACGATATTGGCATCTCCGCAACTTCATCGCCAAATCTTTCCTATACCGATGATGATGCGATCTCGATGGCTGTGATGTTGAGGGAAAAAGGTTGGGACGTAATCGAAGGCATCGCTGATTCGCCCGTTGATGCCGAAAATACAGATGCCTCCAGATTGGCGATAGAAACGGCGATATCCTCGCTTGCCGGCGCCGAAGGACTGGTCCTCTTCTATTATTCCGGCCATGGATCGATTTACAACGGGGAATCCGTGATAATTCCTTATGGAACTATCGATTTGGAAAGCGAATGGATTACCGTAAGCGACCTGCTGGCCATGTTCAAAGATGCCGGGCTGAAGAATGTGATAGTTATCCTCGACAGTTGCTTTTCAGGAGGCTTCGTCGAAGAGGGGGCCACCGTTGATGCCGTGCCGCCTATATTCGAGCAGAATACCTTCAGTGGCGATATTGCGTATACATGGTTCGTCAACGCTCTCGGCGATTCTATACTCGCGTACCTTTCGTACTCTTCCGATTCAAATTACGTTGTTATCTCTGCCGCGGGTTCCATGGAACTATCGTGGGAGTCTCCAAGCTATGAACACGGCATATTCACATACCTGGTCCTGCAAGCCGAGGCCGGTGACGCAGACTATGACAATGACGGTTACGTGACCACGACGGAACTCTACGCCTTCTGCGGCGCGAACTTCGGCCAGATGTGGAATGACGTCAACGGCAACTACCTGGTTGAAGTGACTCCAGGTGAATATCAATACGCCGACTACCTCCCCCACCTTTCAGGCACGGCGAGGGAGTATGCCCTCTGGGCTGCCAATTGACCGTCAAAGCCCGGGTTCGAAGCCTTCGTCGCCTTTGATGAACTCGGGGAAGCGATAGACTATGACGCCCGAGGGGCGGACGCGCATTTCACAGAAGCCCTTGGCTGCAAGTTTTTCCAGGGCGACCCGCGCTTCGTCCGATGAATAATCGCTTTCGATGGCGATTTCGCCAGGGGTGACGTTGCCGCCATTCTTCTTCGCGGTCTTGAGAATGGCTTTCTCTATTGATTCCCTCGTTCGCGGTACGGATCCGAATGATGGATCGACATATCGCTCCCTTGGGATGAAACGGTCGCGGGGAGACATGTCCAAGGCCTCGCGGTAGCCGGCGCGGATGTTTGCCTCGCGGACCTGGCCGGGAAGAGTAAAAAAATCGTAGATGGACCCCATGAAGCACAGCCCGCCGGTGAACAGCCACAGGAAGCCCGTCGGTATCTTGCGCAGGTAGAAACGATGGAGTCCCATCACCCCGAATCCGCCGAGGGCCCACAGGATATACGCTACGGCGGTGCTGTAATACATATCACTCTCCAAAATTCGGATGTACGTATAATACCACTAAAACGGGAAATGCCATAATGCCTCGCTTGGCCTTTGACCTTTTCGCCCGCAAAATGGTATCACTAAGCAATGAAGGATATAAAGACAATCCTGTCGGAACATTCCGTGGGAAGTACCGTCACGGCCAAGGGCTGGGCTCGCACAAAGCGTGATACAAAGAATGCCATTTTCGTCGAATTGAACGACGGGTCCTGCTTCACCGGCCTCCAGTGCGTGTTCGACACCGCCGCGATCGGCGAACCGGTCAAAGCGGCCTTGGCCCGTACAACCACTGGCGCGGCCCTGGCGATCGGCGGCACACTGGTCGATTCGCCAGCGGCAGGACAGCCTGTCGAGTTGAAGGCCGATTCCATCGAGGTGATAGGCGAATGCCCCGCCGACGCCTACCCGCTCCAGAAAAAGGCCCACTCGCTCGAGTTCCTCCGCGAAATAGCCCACCTGCGACCTCGGACCAACACGATAGGCGCGGCCGCGCGGATGCGGGACGAGCTGGCCTTCGCGGTACATTCCTTTTACCACGGGCGCGGCTTCCGCTACGTGCACACGCCCATCATCACAGCGAGCGACTGCGAAGGCGCCGGCGAGATGTTCCAGGCGACCACGCTCGACATCGACGCCATCGCCAAGCACGGCGGTCCCGTCGACTACGGCAAGGACTTCTTCGGCAAGAAGGCCTACCTGTCGGTCTCCGGCCAGCTTAACGTCGAAACGTACTGCATGGCGCTCGGCAAGGTGTACACCTTCGGCCCGACGTTCCGCGCGGAAAACTCCAACACCACCCGTCACCTCGCCGAATTCTGGATGATAGAGCCCGAGATAGCCTTCGCGGAACTGCCCGACAATATGGCCCTCGCCGAGGATTTCGTGAAGCACCTTTTGTCATGGGCCCTGGACAAGTGCCAGGAAGACATGGCTTTCTTCGAAAAGCGCGTCCAGCCCGGCCTCATCGCCATGCTCGAGTCGGTTCGCACCAAAAAATTCGCCCATATGACGTACACAGACGCGATCCGCGAACTTGAGGCCAAGAAGGACCAATTCGAGTTCAAGCCGTTCTGGGGATGCGACCTGCAGACCGAACACGAACGCTTCCTGTCGGAAACCGTCATAGGCGGCCCGGTCATCGTCACCGACTACCCGAAGGAGCTCAAGGCTTTTTACATGCGCCTGAACGACGACGGCAAGACGGTTCGCGCGATGGACGTACTCGTGCCGCGCATAGGAGAGATCATCGGCGGTTCCGAGCGCGAATACCGCTACGACGTGCTGTTGGAAAACATGAAGGCCAAGGGCATAGATCCGGCGGCGTATTGGTGGTACCTGGACCTGCGTCGCTTCGGTTCAGCGCCGCACTCTGGTTTCGGCCTCGGTTTCGAACGCCTCCTCCGGTACGTCACAGGCATCGAGAACATCCGCGACGTGATCCCGTTCCCGCGGGCCGTAAAGCAGGCCGACTTTTGACAAAGATCCTCGTTCTACTACTCGGTATATTCCTGAACGTACCGGCTTGGGCCGCGGATTCCCTGGTTTATGGCGTCCAGGTCCCACCGCCTGTGGACGCGAAATCGGTCATCGTCATAGACATGGCCAATGGCGATGTCCTCTTCGAGCACGATGCCGACGCAGTGATACCGCCGGCCAGCCTCACTAAAATAATGTCGATGATGGTTGCCCTCGACGCGGTAAAAGCCGGCAGGATATCGCTCGACACCAGGATTCCAATCACATGGGAAGACGTTCACCTGCCGTACCGTTCGTCGCTCCTGTATCTCCGCGAAGGCATGAACGTGCCCTTCGACGACCTGCTGCGCGGCATGGCGGTCGTATCGGGCAATGACGCGGCGAAGACCGTGGCCAGGGTCGTCGCCGGCTCTACGGACGGTTTCGTCGAGTTGATGAACGCGGAGGCGGCCCGGCTCGGACTGGGCGCCACGCGCTTCGTCGAACCGTCGGGCTTGTCCGAATTCAACGTCACCACGGCACGCGAGATGGCAGTCCTCGCCCGGACGTACATGCTTCGCCACCCTTCTGCCCTCGGTTCGTACCACTCCAGGACCAGCATGGAGTTTCCCCGCGCAGACGTGATGCCGCCGGGAGAGGTTCCTCCCGCTGTCAGGATAGTCCTCCGGAGCACAAACGGCCTCCTCTTCGACTATGAAGGGTGCGATGGGCTCAAGACCGGTTATATTGACGAGTCGGGCTACAACCTCGTAGCCACCGCCGAGCGCAAGGGGACACGCGTCATAAGCGTCACGTTGGGAGGCGAAAGCGGTCCCAAAGGCAGGGAAAAGGCGGGCGCTACGCTGCTCGACTGGGCCTTCGCGCGATGGCGCACCGTCACCCCGCCGTCGCCTGAATTGCCCGAGGTGCGTGCCTGGGGCGGCTTGAGCGGGAAGGTCGCCGTAGAGTTCGCCTATGCACCGACCTTCACAGTTCCGGCAGAACTTGCAACGGGCATCCGGACCCGGCTTGAACTCGACGGCGAAACAGAGGCTCCGGTGTCCAGGGGGGCGAGGCTCGGCCGCGTCGTCTATACCTCGGGCGACCGGGTGGTAAGAAAGATAGACCTCGTCGCGGCCTCCGATGTGCCGCTGGGCAATATATTCGTCCGCATGCGGGACGCGGTAATCCGATTTTTCCGCAACCTGTTCAAGACGGCTTGAAGGCTGCCGTTCCGGCTAGCGCGCGAAACGGGCCACGTCGTCCTTCAGTTCGATGAGCCCATCGCGCTGAAGGCCTTCCGCTGCGGCGCGCAGCCGGCTGTATTCAATACCCGATTCCGCCGCCATCCAGTCCAGGCCGACCGATGCGCGCCCCGACAACACCCTCAACACAGTGCCGCGCGCCTGCCTTACAGAGCCTTCGAAACTCGATTGACGCTTGTACGCCGCGGCTTTCCGGGCGGGATTCGGCTCGCGTTTCTTGAGCCAGACTCCATAGTCCATCAGGGCGTAGTACCATGTCCGCGGGTCGCCCGGATCGACAAGCTCGCCAGCCACTTTTTCCAGTTCCCGGTCTTTCACTTTTTCTTCGCCCCTGAAGAAGTGGAAAATCAAAGCGGCACGAATATTGGTCTCGAGGAAGGCGCCCGGTATCCCCCAGGCAAAGGCCATGACTGCGCGCGCGGTATACCTGCCTATCCCAGGCAAGGCAAGGAGCGCCTTCTCTTCCGCCGGCGGCACACCGTTGTGATTTTCAACGCACAGCCGCGCGGTTTCGCGCAGGCGTACCGCCCGGGAATTGTAGCCAAGCCCGCGCCATGCTTCATAAATATCCTCAAGCGATGCGGTGGCGACGCATTGCGCATCCGGGAACCGAGACATCCAGGCATCGTACTTGGGCTGGACCCTATGCGTCTGGGTCTGTTGGAGCATCACTTCGGAAACGAGGATGGCCCAAGGATCCCTGGTACGACGCCATGGGAAATCGCGGCCTTCGCGGGCATACTGCTCGAGCACCGCACGCCTGAACGCCGCGCATTCGCCATCCGGGAGCATCATTCCGCGAATATGTGGACGTACTCGTGCAAAAGTTCCTCCGCGGTGGACTTGCAACCGCCGCAGACGGTTCCAATTTTCGTGCGCGCCTGCAGGCCCTCCCAGTCGCGGGCGCCTTGTTTGACGGCATCCTCGATATCGCGGTCGGTGATGTTCAGGCACGAACAGATGACTTGGGCGCCTTCGCTACGGAATTCGCCCTCGCGGCCGTTCTTGGCAAGATAGTCGTCGATCGCCGCGCGCAACGCCTTGTCTCCCAGCACTGAACAATGGATCTTATTGTCGGGCAGGCCACCGAGGTGCTTGACGATGTCGGCGGGCTTGATGTTGTACGCCTCGCGGATTCCCTTGCCCTTTATGACCTCGGAAAGCATCGAGGTGCTGGCTATGGCGCTCGCGCAGCCGTAGGTTTTCCACCGCGCGTCGAGAATCACGTCATCCTCGATGTGCAGCATGAACATCATCTGGTCCCCGCACTTGATGTTGCCTGTCATCCCCTGGGCGTTGAACGTGAAACCATCGTCGGGTTTAAAGATATTGCGCGGGTTTATGAAGTGGTCCTTCACGACATCCGAATATAGCCAAGAGAACGCATCGCTCACGGGATCCTCCAGTATGTAGAAAAATGCTCAGAACGGAACGGTAGACATCGCGCGGAGCCGCGCGATGATCGGACCGACCTTGGATACGACATAATCGACTTCCTCAACGCTCGTGTCCCGCCCCAGGCTGAAGCGAATCGAGCCGTGCGCCAGTTCCGGTCCGACGCCTGTCGCAAGGAGCACATGGCTGGGTTCCAGGCTGCCGCTCGCGCAGGCAGAGCCGGTAGACACGCGTATTCCCTCGAAATCGAGCGAAAGCAGTATAGCCTCGCCTTCCGCGCCCGGGAAAGATACGTTGAGAGTGTTGGGCAGGATCGAGGTCGGATGCCCGTTGACCTTGGCCTTCGGCACCGACGCCAGTATTCCGTCTCGCAGCCTGTTGCGTAGCGGCAATATCTTCCGCGCATACCCTTCCAGCTCGGCGCGGGCCAAGTCGGCTGCCAGGCCGAAACCGAGTATCCCGAGGTTGTTGTACGTCCCGGCGCGGAATCCGTGCTCCTGGTGGCCACCGCGGATAAGAGGCTCCAAGGGGCATCCCTTGCGGTGGTACAATCCGCCTATACCCTTGGGGCCGTACAGCTTGTGGCACGACATCGTCAGGTAATCGACGCCCCAGGCATCGACATCGACAGGAATCTTCCCTACAGCCTGGGTCGCATCGGTATGGAAGAATGCGCCCGCCGCTTTCGCGATATCCGAGGCCGCGCGCATATCCTGGACTGTGCCTATCTCGTTGTTGGCGGCCATTATCGATACAAGGAGGGTATCCTCGCCGACGGCGTTCCTTAGCGCCTCGGGACGCACCATGCCGTATTCATCGACTTCGAGGAATGTCACAGGGAAGCCTTCGGACTCAAGCCATTTCGCGGCGTTGAGCACGCATGGATGCTCTATCGAGGTGGTCACGATGCCTTTTCGACCGCTGCGCCTGCCGACATGGAACATAGTCGCAAAAACCGTATTGTTTGACTCCGAACCTCCGCTTGTAAAAATTATGCTCTCCGGGTCCCTGGCGCCTACCAAGGCCGCCACCGATGAGCGCGCCTGTTCTACCCTGGCGAATGCCCGGCGGCCAGACTCGTGCATACTCGAGGCGTTGGCGAATATTTCCAGATCCTCCACCTGCTCCGCTTTGACCTCTGGCCTGATCGGCGTGGTGGCGTTGTAATCCATATACACAAATCGTCCGTCCATAAAAAAACCTCTGCGTATACATTACCGCTGTTATATGAAATAGACTAGTCACATGCGCCAAGTTCCGCACGACGGGAGAATACGCACTTCCTTCGATTGCCAGATTCCTGCTATACAATAACAATGTTTTCCTCAAATCCATCGATGGTGCAGAGCCTCGTACTGTTTCTCCTCTTGGCCACCGGTTTCGCCGCCGGAAAAATGGGCGTAATCAAAGGCGATATTATACGGAGCCTCTCCCGCTTCCTTGTCGATTTTTCGCTGCCCGCGTTGATCGTCATGTCGATGCAGAAACCGTTCAGCGCCGATCTGCGCGATCAGGCTTTCAGGATACTCGCGATATCCGCTATTTTTTACATGACCGCATTGCCTTTGGCATACGGACTCACCTGGTTCTACAGGAAGGCGCCACCGGTGGAACGGGGTGTCCACCGCTTCGCCATGTGTTTTGCCAACGTTGCCTTCATGGGTTACCCCGTCGCAGAGGCCATTCTGGGAAGTGAAAGCCTTTTCCTTGTCTCCATCTACAACATCCCTTTCCAGTTCCTCGCTTTTTCGATAGGCATCATAATGGTCGCCGGACCCGAGCGCATCAATCCGAGCGGACAGTCCAGGAAGGCACGCTATCTGTCGATGCTCGTCAACCCGGCGATCGTATCCACCTTTGCAGGGTTCATTTTATTCTTGTTCTCCGTGAGGATACCAGCGCCGTTCAGCCTGGCCGCCACAATGCTGGGTTCGATAACGACGCCCCTCTCGATGGTGCTCATCGGCTCGGTGCTCGCCGGCACGCGTATAATGAACATGGTGGGCAATCCGCGCCTGTGGAC
>CAZKJA010000099.1:0-10624 GCA_964552925.1 uncultured Treponemataceae bacterium | reverse complement strand
ATAATCCTGACACAGGGCGTCTCCTTGGCGATATCCCTCTACTACAATGTCTGGCCGCCTTTGGGAACGTTTCTTGCCGGTTTGTTACCTACCATGATGGTATTCTGGCCGATAGCGATAATCGAGGTGATCACGTATACGCCGATGCTCGGCTCGGGCGGAACGTACCTGGGCTTTGTAACCGGGAACCTGAGCAACCTCAAGGTGCCAGCCGCGATCTCCGCGATGAACAGGGCGGGGGTTGAACCATCTACAAAGGAAGGCGAGATAATATCGACCCTGGCCATCGGGGCATCGTCCCTTGTGACCAACCTCGTGCTTGTCACCGGCGTGCTGTTGATGTCCTACCTCATTCCGGTCTTGCAGTCGCCTGTCCTTAAACCCGCGTTCGCAAACCTGTTGCCGTCTCTGTTCGGAGCCCTTGGAGTCGTGTTCATATCCCGGAACTGGAAGATATCGGTAGCTCCATTGCTGGCTATGTCAGCCTTGTTCATCACCATACCGACCCTGCCGGTAGGCATCCTTATTCCAGTCGGCGCCATAGTGTCGATAGTGGTTGCGCGCTTGTTGTATACAAAAGGTTTACTTCATTAATCGGCGTTGAAAGGCGGTTTCACGATGTCGGTGCTCATGTTGTTGGCCCTGTTTGCCTTTTCGGCGATCGTGACGGCAGTCCTTGTGCGCTCGTTGGTAATGAAGCCTGAACGCCGGGGGGATGGTCCCGCGCAGCCGGTGGCCGCAGTCGACCGGGACGCGGCTGCGGAACATCTCGGGCGGATGATACGCAAGCGGACGGTATCAGGCCACGATGCGGATTCGATCGAGCTATCCGAATTCAAGGCGTTCAGGGACCTTCTCCCCGAACTCTACCCGGAAGCGCACAAGGTGCTCGAACGCGAGATAATCGCCGGGAATTCCCTGCTCTACCGCTGGAAGGGCACCGTGGCCGGCGAGCCGCTTGTCCTGATGTCCCACTACGACGTTGTGCCGGCGAACGACGAAGGATGGACCAGGCCTGCGTTCTCCGGCGACCTGTTCGAGGGCAGGGTCTGGGGACGCGGATCCCTGGATACGAAATGCACGCTCGCCAGCGCCTTCGAGGCGGTCGAGGCCTTGGTCAAGGATGGCTTCAAGCCGACGCATGACGTGTATCTTTCGTTCGGGCACAACGAGGAGACCGGCGGCGACGGAACGCCAGCCATCGTCCAGTATCTGAGCAGCCATGGGATAACCCCCGGCTTCGTGCTCGACGAAGGGGGCGCCGTGGTCAGAGGCGTCTTCCCCGGCGTCTCCAAGCCTCTCGCCATGGTCGGCGTTGCGGAAAAAGGCGTCACCGACCTGGAACTGACGGTTTCAAGCGCCGGCGGGCATTCCGCCACACCGCCACATAGGGGAGCGGCATGGCGGCTGGCACGCGCAATAGTCCGCATCGAGGCCAAGCCTTTCCCCGCCGCATTGCCGGCCGCCACCAGAGCCATGTTCGCCAGGATTGCTCCGCATGCGCCCTTCGCGTTGCGCGTGGTGCTCGCCAACCTATGGTTGTTCGAGCGCCTGCTGACAACGGTGTTCGGAAGGCTCGGCGGCGAACTCAACGCCATCTGCAGGACCACTGCCGTGGTCACGATGCTCGAGGGCTCGAAAGCGGCGAATGTGCTTCCGGCGCAGGCCAAGGCCGTCGTAAACGTACGGATCGCCATAGGCAGCACCGTCGAGGCTATGGTGGCTCGCTTGAAGCGCGTAATCGACGATCGCTTGGTTGATATACGCGTGTTGCTCCCCGGGGAGCCTTCACCCGTCTCGGCGTTAGGGGGCGATCGTTTCGATACCCTCAACGCGACAATCCTGGAGGTCTACCCGGACGCAGTCGTCGTTCCGTATATAGTGCTCGGCGGAACGGACGCGCGGCATTACGCGGGCGTGTCGAAGCACGTGTACCGCTTCTCGCCCTACGAGTTCTCGAAGGCCGAACGCGCGAGCATGCACGCGGTCAATGAATCGATTTCCGTCGACGCGCTGGCCAAGGGTATAGAGTTCTACATACGCTTGATCAAGCGCGCCGGGTAGCCCGTATATCTCGCACCTTTTCAAAAGCCTGAATCCGTAAGGAAATGCCCAATGGACTTGATAGGGAAACTACAACCTATAACCTCAGGACCTCGGCATACATCTCAGTAAAGACTGATAGCCACGGATTGCCGTTCCGGATTCGCATAATCATCTGCCGTCCATGTTGCACGAGTATACAGCCGATAAGAATGAGATCGCGGGCGGGAACGTACTCGAGTCCGAAGGCTGACCGAAACAATGCGTTCTTGCGGAAAAGAGCGATGGCTTCTACGCCATGGGTTTGGTTTGAGTTACCCTTTTTTGTACGGATTCAGGTGATTTAAATAATTAGTGGGAATAGTTAGGATCCCAAGCTACAAGATGTTATGTTAGAGCTAATTACTTCAGGATGTATGAGAACTTTATTGCCAGGGAGGCAGGTGATGAACTGGAAAAACCTCAAGTTGACATGGAAGTTCACCATCGGATTCGGCGTCATCCTCATTTTTCTTACTACAATAGGAGTTTGGTCCTTCATAGGAATCAGGAGCATCGTCGGTAATGCACGTAAAGTAATCGAGGGAAACCAGCTTAAAGGTTTCCTTGATGAGAAAACGATTGACCATCTCAACTGGGCCTCCACGCTGGCAACGTTCCTGTCCGACGAATCGGTAGCGGATCTCACCGTCGTGACCGACAAGACCCAATGCGCCTTTGGGAAATGGTACTACAGCGACGATAGAAAAAAAACGGAGACGGTCTTCCCGGAACTGAAGACGATCTTTACGGATATCGAAAAACCGCATGCAGATCTCCATGAAACCGCGGCACGGATAAAAAGCTCCTTCCAGCGCGCCGATCTCTCCCTCGACAGTTTCCTTCGCGACAGGAAGATAGACCACGAGGAATGGATCCGCAAGGTGATGGGCGCTTTGCTGAATCCATCCATCAGGCACGTGGACGTCTCGGCCGATTCCACGGGGTGCGGCTTGGGCGTTTTTCTGTATTCCGCGCAGTCGGATCTGCTGAGGAAGAAGAGCATTGAGTTCGACGCGGCGTGGAAAGCGATCCAGGGTCCTCACAAGCAGCTTCACGAGAGCACCGCCGCAATCAATGCGATGCTCGCGGACGGACGGCGCGATCAGTCCCGTGCGTATTTCATGCAAACGGTCGAACCCTTAGCGCAGGAAACGCTCGCCCAAATCGACAAGATGTTGGCGTGGAACGATGGTCTGACGCGGACAATGGAGGCCGCGAACGGCATCTACCGAGCGGAAACCCTGCCCCTGTTGGCCAAGATCCGTGCGTTGTTGGGCAATGCGAAAGAGGCAGTGAACACGGATGTCGCCTCCCTCAATAAAGGCATGTTCCGCACGGCCGACAGCACGCAGCTGACGTCCAGCATCGTCACGATCGTCGCGCTCATCGCAGGCATCGGCTTCGCGTTCCTCATCGCCCGCGGGATCATCAATCCCATCATCAGGAGCGTCGTGTTCGCAGGGAAGGTGGCTGAAGGCGACTTGGCGGCGCGCATCGACATCAACCAGAAGGATGAAGTCGGCGTTCTCGCTGGTGCGCTGCGTCAGATGGCGGAACGCCTCTCAGCGATCGTGGCGGAGGTTCGAACGGCCTCGGACAACGTGACCGAGGGCAGCCGGCAGCTGTCTTCGGGGGCCCAGGACCTATCGCAGAGCGCCACGGAGCAGGCGGCCGTCGGTGAGGAGGTCTCCTCCTCGATGGAGCAGATGGGTGCCAGCATCAAGCAGAATACCGAGAATGCGATGCAGACTGAGAAGATCGCGATGAAGGCCGCGGAGGACGCCCGGGAAGGTGGCAAGGCGGTGGCCGCTACCGCGGGAGCGATGAAGGAAATCGCCGGCAAAATCGGCATCATCGAGGAGATCGCGCGGCAGACGAACCTGCTCGCGTTGAACGCGGCCATCGAAGCCGCGCGTGCCGGGGAGCACGGGAAGGGTTTCGCGGTGGTTGCGAGCGAAGTGCGGAAGCTGGCGGAGCGCAGCCAAAAAGCGGCGGGGGAGATCGGGCAGTTGTCCACATCCAGCGTGCAGGTGGCGGAGAAGGCGGGGGAGCTTTTGGCGCGAATCGTTCCTGTTATCCAGAAGACGGCGGAACTGGTGCAGGAAATCTCGACTGCCAGCGGGGAGCAGAACAGCGGGGTGGAGCAGATCAACAAGGCGCTGATACAGCTGGACCAGGTGATCCAGCAAAACGCGGCGTCGGCGGAGGAGCTGGCGAGTACGGCTGAGGAAATGAACAGCCAGGCGGAGCAGCTGCAGTCTACGATAGGATTTTTCAAGGTGGGCGGAAACGATAGCGGTATGCAGGAACGGAGGCTGCTGGCGCATTCCACGGCGGCGGCTGAACTCTCAGCCCCAGACCGGGCGACCGTGAAAAAAGCACCCATCGGGATCGCTCCAGTGGCATTCGACAAACCGTCCGCGAAGGACGCGAAAGACGGCGAGTTCGAGCAGTACTAGCACGTCCTGTGAGTGCGAAGGGGGACCTTGGGAGACGGTATGGAACCGTGCAACAATAAGTGGTCTTGTCGATAAGGTTAACCACCGTTTTGTAATCACTCAAGGCGTTACTGCCCGTTTCAACAAGGAGATTTGGTGTTCAAATAAAATCGGCAAGGCCCGCGTAATCGGGCTGATCCAGGTGTCGCGCCTCGACTTCGATCGCTCCTTGGGCCAAGCCCGATTCCGCTGTGATATATCGGGGCCAGGATCCAGCGGGAATGGCTGCTAAATCTCGGCTATCACGTGGCCGTGGTAATACTGGTCGCGCAGGGCTTTTATCTGGTCGTCCTTCAGGTATTCGTCGAACTTCATCATCCTGTCGATGATGCCGCCGGGGCAAAATTCGATTATCCTGTTGGCGATGGAGTTGACGAACTCATGGTCGTGGCTCGTGAAGAGCACGACGCCGGGGAATTCCATAAGCCCGTTGTTGAGCGCGGTGATGGCCTCGAGGTCGAGATGGTTCGTCGGCTCGTCGAGTATGAGGCAATTGGCTCCCTGGAGCATCATCCTGGACAACAGGCACCGGACCTTTTCGCCTCCCGACAGCACGCGTACCGGCTTGAGCGCCTCGTCGCCGGAGAAGAGCATCCGGCCGAGGAACGAGCGTATGTACGTCTCGTCGTCGCTCGAGGTGTAGCGCTTGAGCCAGTCGACTATAGAGTCGTCCGAATCGAACAGCGCCGCGTTCTCCTTGGGGAAGTACGAGACGCTCATTGTCTGGCCCCACGAGAACTCGCCGGCATATTCCTTTTCCTCGCCGGAGACTATCCTGAAAAACGCGGTCTTCGACAGGTGCTCCCTGCCGACGAAGGCGATCTTGTCGTCTTTGTTGACTACGAGGTCGAGGGCGTTGAACAGGGTCTTCCCGTCCTCGACCCTGCCGAGGCCCCTGGCGCTCAGCACGTTGTTGCCAGGGTCCCGGTCGGGCTTGAAGCCGACCCAGGGGAAGCGCCGGCTGGTCGTCTGCAGATCGTCTACCTCCAACTTGTCGAGGACCTTTTTCCGGCTCGTCGCCTGCCGGCTCTTCGCCGCGTTCGACGCGAAGCGCTGGATGAACTCCTTCAGGTCCTTGATCTTGTCTTCGCGGCGCTTCTTCTCGTCCTTCATCTGGGACTGGAGCATGCGCGATATCTTGTACCAGAAATCGTAGTTGCCCGGATAATTGCGTATAAGGCCGTAGTCGATATCGCATATCTGCGTGCACACGGCGTTGAGGAAGTGCCTGTCGTGGGACACGACTATCACTATGTTCTGGAAATCCATAAGGAAATCCTCGAGCCAGCTGATGCTGTCGAGGTCGAGTCCGTTCGTCGGTTCGTCGAGCAGCAGTATGTCGGGGTTGCCGAACAGCGCCTGAGCGAGTAGCGCGCGCACCTTCAGGCTTTCGGGAACCTCGCGCATCTTTTTTTGCTGTTCGCTTTCGGCGACTCCAAGACCCGACATAAGGATCGACGCTTGCGCCTCGGCTTCCCAACCGCCCATCTCGGCGAATTCTCCCTCGAGCTCGCTTGCGCGCAAGCCGTCGGCCTCGCTGAAGTCTTCCTTCTCGTAGATCGCCTCGCGTTCCTTCATTATCGCGTACAGGGGTTCGTAGCCCCGTATAACGACGTCGACGAGCCGTTCGTCCTCGAACCCGAAATGGTCCTGTTTGAGAACTGCCATGCGCAGCTTCGGGGGATATGAAATCTCGCCTGCGTCGGGTTCGAGTTCGCCCGAGAGCACCCTGAGGAAGGTCGACTTGCCCGAGCCGTTGGCGCCGATGATGCCGTAACAATTGCCGGGTACGAATTTGAGGCTGACGTCCTTGAATAGGATGCGTTCGCCGAAACCGAATTTGAGCTCGCTTACATTGATCAAGACTGAATCCTTGTAGACTGGGGTATACCGTAGCCGTTGGCGGATAATGTCGTAAAAACGCAAAAAACGCAAGGGCCGCGGGAGCATTGGCGCGAAATGCCAAGGAAGCTTCGTTTGACACGCGGCCGAGGCATCGTATACCATGGGGCATGTTCGTGTCTGTCATGTGCGACCTCGGCGGCGAGGATTCGCGCGCCGCTGTCTACGCGCTTTTGCCTCAGTACGGTTTCGAGAAGGTGCAACGCGCGTGCTTCGAAAGCACCCGCGCCAGCGATACGCTCGTCGCGGCCTTGAAGCGGGATATCGACAAGGTTACCGATTACTATGACACCGTGAGGATATACCAGTATCCCGTCGAAGGCAGGCTCGCCATATCGACACTCAAGGAAAACCGCTGGAAACGAATAATTGTCAGGGCCGCGGTCGCGAAGTCCTAAAGCTGCCTTGAACGAGGAGTGATTGAAATGCTGGAAGAACTGGCTGCCCCGATATCGACGCTCAAGCACGAAGTTATGGAAATATGGGGGCGTCTTTGACGCCGTGGCGATTCGCGCCAAGATAGAATCACGGGAAACCATGACGGCCGAACCTGGTTTCTGGGGCGACCAGAAACGCAGCGAACGTATCATGGGAGAGCTGAAGATACTCCGCAACCGTATCGATTCCTGGGAAGGCATCAAACGCTCGATGGATGACCTGGACGAGATCTACGGCATGGCGATCGAAGAGAAGGATAATTCCCTCGAGCCCGAAATACGCGCCTCGTTCAAGGACATAGGGGAACGATTCGAAAAGGCTGTCACGCTCGAATTGATGACTGGCGAGGCGGATCGGACCGGCGCCTTCCTGTCGATCCACGCCGGTTCCGGCGGTACCGAAGCCTGCGACTGGGCGGGAATGCTGCTACGCATGTACACGCGATGGGCCGAGCGACGCGGTTTCACGTATGAAGTCGTCGACATGCTCGAAGCCGAAGGCGGCGTCAAGAGCGTTACAATTCAGATCGATGGGTTGTACGCGTACGGCCACCTGCGCGGCGAATCGGGCGTGCATCGTCTCGTCAGGATAAGCCCGTTCGACGCCAACGCCAGACGACACACGAGTTTCGCCAGCGTCGCCGCCCTTCCTGTCATCGATGATACTATCGAGGTAATAGTCAAGCCCGAAGATATACGCATAGACACGTACCGGGCGGGTGGAGCCGGCGGCCAGAAGGTGAACAAAACCGACAGCGCGGTCAGGATAACGCACTTCGCCACCGGGATCGTGGTAACCTGCCAGAACGAGCGAAGCCAGTACAAGAACAAAGACGTCGCGATGTCAGTGCTTAAAAGCCGTTTGTACGAATACTACAGGATAGAGAAGGACAAGGAAAACGCCAAGTTCCAGTCGGAGAAGAAGGATATTGCGTGGGGGTCCCAGATCCGTTCCTACGTGTTCCAGCCGTATACGATGGTCAAGGACCACCGCACCAAATTTTCCGTCGGCAACATTCAGGCGGTGATGGACGGAGACATCGATCCGTTCATAGACTCGTGGCTCCACTTTCTATGGAAGGGCGGCACAGTCGAGGCCGATGCAGAGGATGACGAGGATTGATGGCCGCATGGTAAGGACCATCCGGTTTTTCGGACTATTCCTTGCCGCTTCGCTTGTCAATATCGCGCCATGCGCCGGGCAACAGACAGACCAGAGCCTGGTCGTCGCCTGGGCGCAGCTTGACGACGCGGAGCTCGATGGCAATTTCCTCCATGCCACCGTGCTCCTGCCGCAGGAACTTATGCGCTCGCTCGCTTTCGTCGCTGAACGCTATCCGTCGAAGGAAGAATTCGAGGCCGCGCAGGAAAAAAGCAGGATGTCGTCGCAGGAGACAGCGCGGCTCGCCGTGGCCGCGGCCCGCAAACGCCGGGATTTTGTAGCGCTCACGGTACAGGACGAAGCCAGGCGCGCGGCCGAACTACTCTCCGCGGAGAGCGCGATACGGGTTGCGGAAGCAAAACTTGCGGAACTCGTATCCACGCCGGAGGCGAAAGCCGTGCGCGGCACGGGCCCTCTTCCCGATTCCGTGGACGAGGCAAGATCCGTGACTCTGGTACGCTGGCAGAAGCACCTGACAGGCTCGCTTGTCGATAAAGTAAGGGATCCTGCAGCGACGTGCGAGAAGGAAAAAATCGACGTTCTCATCTATGGCAGCGCCGGATTGACGGGCAATTTCATCTCCATCGATATAGCAGTATATCTGGCTTCGTTGGGGACTGTTGTGTGGCAAGGCAGGGAATATTCCTCTCCCGACGGGCTCGACTCCGCAGCGGCGGCATTCACACGGCCGGTGGCGGAAGCCGTCCTGGGAAGAAGTTATGCCTTGGCAACATACGCTATCAAGCCTCCGACCGCAATCGTGACAATTGATGGGAAGACGACAAACGCAGCGAGCCAACTTTTCCTGGTAGACGGCGAGCACGAGATTCGAGCCACGGCCGCCGGTTACGAGCCGGAATCGCTGTCCTTCCGCGCCCAGACCGGTACGGATATCGTCCTGGACCTGAACCTTGAGGCGCAACCCTCCGAAAATTTTGCCATATCGTCGGAACCGCCCGGAGCGTCCATCCATATCGACGGCGAGTTCGCCGGCGTGACCCCCGTCGAAATAGAAGGCACCGGCTTCCCGCGTGTCGCGCGCTCATCGATGCCCGGCTACCAGGATGTCCAACTTATCGTCAAGCCAGATGCATCGCCCGGGGATTTTCAAATCCATATGACGCCGTCGGATGGTTCTTCATTCAATGATCGCTTCGATTCATCGAAGGATCGATTCTATACTTCGCTGGGTTTTTTTGTGCTTTCGTTGCCGACCACTGTCATTTCCGGCGGCTTGTTCCAGACCTACTACAATGCATCCACCGCGGCCAACGATCTGTATGGCGAATCGATCGATCCAGTCGTGGTAACGCGTCTCAACACGGGTTTTTATTCAACCCAGGCGATATTCTGGGTTTCGGCCGCCGCGTCGGTCGGCCTGGCGGTCAACGCGATCATCCGTTTCATAATGTATTTAAATACATCAAGCTAACGCAAGGTTCGAAGGAGACGCCATGAGATTCGGGGATCGGTTGCGCAAGCTTCTCGGCATGAAAGTGCTGGAAGATGACGATTGGGACGATCTCGCGGATCTACTCGTTGAGGGTGACCTCGGCGCCGCGTTCGCCGATGCGGTTGTGACCGAACTCAAGACGAAATGCTCGGCCCAGGGAATAAGGGACGGAGATGGAGCGAGGCGGGTTCTCAAAACCGTGCTCGCTGGCTATACGAAAACGACATCGATGGAACCGATACCCGGCGGGCTCAACATCGTTATGCTTCTCGGAGTCAACGGGGTAGGGAAGACGACGACAGCCGCCAAACTGGCGAAGAGGTGGCTGGATTCGGGCTTGTCGGCCAAGGCGATACTCGCCGCCGGAGATACCTTCAGGGCCGCCGCAATCGAACAGCTCAAGATGCACGGCGAGCGCATCGGGGTGAGGGTCGTCGCGCAGGAGCGGGGTTCCGACTCCGGCGCCGTCCTGTTCGACGCCATCGAGGCCGCGGAGGCGGAAGGCGCCGATTTGGTGATCGCCGACACGGCCGGCAGGATGCACAACAAGCAGAACCTCATCAAGGAACTCGAGAAGATGGACAAGATCGTGAGCGCCAAGGCTGATACGGCCAAGTACCGTCGCCTGCTCGTCGTCGATGCGACTACCGGCCAGAATGCCCTCAGGCAGGCGGAAGCTTTCTCGGAGGCGGTGAAGATTGACGGCCTCGTGCTGACCAAATACGACTCGAGCGCCAAAGGCGGGGTGGCAATCGCCATAGCAAAAGACCTGGGAATCCCTACGGCCTTCATATGCGACGGTGAGCGTTACGAGGATTTGAGGCCGTTCGACGCCGACAGATACCTTGATGAGTTCCTGGGACTCGACGGGTGACGGCGGTGCGGAAACCGGATGCAAGCCGATTCCCTATGGCCCTGTTCTTGCTGGCTGGGTTTGGCGTTGCCGCATGCATTGGAGTCGAAGCCCAGTCGATGCCCGGCGAAGGTTGGTACGCGTCCGACAGCCTGGGTATGGCATACGAATCCGTCTCGGGGCCGAAGGACTCGGCTTGGTCCCTGGAAATAGCCGGCCGGGGCGCTTCCCGTC
>CAZKJA010000098.1:0-10626 GCA_964552925.1 uncultured Treponemataceae bacterium | reverse complement strand
GACCGAGATGACGCATTCGCTGCGCGCCGGCAACCAGGCGATACTCGTCGGCATAGGCACCGTGCTCGCCGATGACCCCCAGTTGACCGTACGCTTCGCGAAAGGCCCGAATCCCCAACCAGTCGTGCTGGACAGCCTCCTCCGGCTGCCGACTGACTCCTACCTCGCGTCAAAGCACCCGCTCAAGGCGTGGATACTCGCGGGGAGGGACGCCTCAAGGGACCGGGAACTGGAATTGGTCGCCCTCGGCCACCGCGTATTCAGGGTGCCCGACGACGGCAAGGGCAGGCTCGACCTCGTCGCCGTTTGCGCGATCCTGCATGCCAACGGGATAAAAACGCTCATGGTAGAAGGCGGCGTCGAGGTGATAGACAGCTTCCTGGCGACTGACCTTGTCGACAAAGTCGTCATAACCATAAGCCCCCGGTATACAGGAGGCAGGCGTATACTGTCCCGTGGCGGCTCGATCCCTGACCTTGCCGACGTATCGAATCTCCAGCTTGGCGAGGACATCGTCATCAAAGGCACAGTAAAAAAGCATGAAAAGCGGCACGCTGTTCTTCGTTGAACCCTTCCGGCTGGAAATCCGGGAAACCGAGCTGCCCCCTCCCGATGAAGGTCAGGTACTTATACGAACGGAGGTTTCAGCCATAAGCGCGGGGACCGAGTCCCTTTTTTACACCGGCACACAACCCCGGACTATGCGTCTGGACTCAAACATTACGGCCCTCGAAGGCTCGACCGGGTATCCGCTCAGTTACGGGTATTCCCTCGCGGGGCGGATTATCGCCACCGGGCCGGGGGTCGACGAACGCCTCGCTGGCAGGAAGGCCTTTGCCTTCCATCCGCACGCGACGCATGCCCTTGTACGGCTGGAAGACGCGATGGTGCTGCCCGAAGCAATGGACCTGTCGGACGCCGTTTTTTTCCCCACGATGGAGACTGCGGTCAATCTCGTGATGGACGGGGCGCCGATCATAGGGGAAAAAGTCGCCGTGCTGGGCCTCGGCATGGTCGGCCTGTTGACTACCGCACTTCTTTCCCGGTTCCCGCTCGGAAGCCTGTACGGCATCGATACCGCCGGATCGAGGCGTCGGACCGCAGGCGAACTCGGCGCCACCATGTGCTCAGGCGGCGCTGACGAGGCGCTGAGGGAATCAGGTCCCGAAGGCATGGATTTGATCTACGAACTGACCGGGAATCCAGCCGCGCTCGACTCTGCCCTCTCGCTGTGCGGCTTTGGCTCCAGGGTATGCATAGGCTCCTGGTACGGCACCAAAACCCACCCCGTGGCGCTGGGCGGCGATTTCCACAGGAACAGGGTACGGCTTTTCTCAAGCCAGGTGAGCACAGTGGCGCCCGAGCTGACGGGAAGGTGGACCAAGGCCAGGCGCGTCCGAACCGTAATGGATGAGATAGGACGCCTTCACCCTCGCCGCCTGATAAGTCACAGCTTTCAGCTTGAAGACTGCGTACAGGCGTATACCCTTATACACGAGAGCCCTGACGACCTTCTCCAGGTCGTATTCACGTATTGAAATCAAGGCAGGGAGGCGCGCCCATGCACTCGCTTATGGTCAAGAAGGACTTCATAGCCTCGCATTACCTCATAGGCGGCGACTGGGGAAGCGAGAACCAGAGGCATTCCCACCACTATACCCTGGAACTCGTGCTGGAAGGCCCCGCACTCAATCAGCACAACTACCTCGTCGACATTGTCGAAGTCAACGCGTACCTGGACGAGCTTATCGCGGGCTACCGGGACGTTCTACTCAACGACGCGCCCGGCTTCGCAGGGGAAAATCCCAGCATAGAGCTGTTTTCCAGGATCCTTTGCACGGCGATGGCCGAACGGATACCCGATCCGGGCGTCTCGAAGGTGAAGGTAATCCTGTGGGAAAATGACTCAGCCTGGGCCGGGTACGAAACAAGCGGTCGATGAGGCTTCTGTTCATCGTATACGGCAGTATCGACACCCTGTCCGGGGGCTACCTTTACGACAGGATGCTTATCCGCGCCCTCGGTAACCGCGGGCACCAGGTGCGCGTCCTTTCCCAGAAGCCAAGGCAATGCTACCTGGCCCACCTCACGGACAACCTGGACGGAGCCTTCGTGCGCGCAGCCGTCGACTTTACGCCCGACCTCGTGCTGGAGGATGAACTCAACCACCCTTCGCTGTTCATCCTCAACCGCCGGCTCAAGGCTGCGTTGGGGGTGCCGATCGTCGGCATTGTGCACCACCTGCGGCAACTCGAACGAAACGGCTTCCTCGATGCCGCGATAGCCAGGTTCATCGAACGGCGATTCCTACACGGTCTGGACGGTTTCATCTTCAACAGCGCGTTCACCAGGGACTCGGTGAGTACCGCCCTCGGGAAGGGTGCGGCTGAAAGACTCGGCAAGCCCTGCGTGATCGCTTTACCGGGCAAGGACCGGCTGAGCGCTGACGCCGGACCTGCCCCGACAGCCGCCCCGCCGTTCAAGCTGCAATCCGGTTCGGAAGACAGGCCTCCCGAAGCTCTCTTGCGCATCCTGTTCCTCGGCAATGTGATAGCCCGGAAAGGCCTCCATGTGCTCGTGTCGGCCTTGGGCAGGCTGTCGCGGGAAGAGCCAGAGCTGGACTGGAGCCTCGGCATCGTGGGCAACGCCAAGGTAGACCCCGGGTATGCGACCAGGATCGCGATGTCGGTCGGGGAGCAGGGCCTTGGGGGGCGGATCGCCTGGCTGGGCGCGGTCGGGGACGATGAATTGCCCGGCGTGTTCCAGTCCCACGATGTGCTCGCGGTGCCGTCCCAATGCGAGGGTTACGGCATCGTGTACGCCGAGGCCATGAGATTCGGCCTGCCGGTGATCGCGGGCCTGTACGGCGGCGCTCCGGAAATAGTCGACGATGGCAGCACCGGGTACCTGGTGCCATGGGGCGACGACCGCGCGCTCGCCCGGTGCCTCGCGGCGCTCATGCGCGACCGCGCCTTGCTCGCGAGAATGGGCGAAGCCGCCCGGAGGCGGGCGGACACACTCCCGGCTTGGGAAGAAAGCATGGTCAAGGCATCTGAATTCCTCGAAAGCATTATCCTTTAAAACGGCATCACGCCGGCGGACGCGGCTCATGTGCCGGGGATAAGTACGGCGCTCAACAGGTCGAGAAGGCTTTCCATGCCGGGCGCTTCGGAATCCGGTTTCGGTTCAAAACCCGGGCTCAAGTTCCAACTTGTCTCTTTTGGAAAGGCGTACAGACGCGCGTCCTTGAGCATCGATAGCAGGGGCGATTGGGTCGGCATCGCGAGCAGCAATGCCGAAGCCCTCTCCCAGCTTGAAGGCGCCCACGATGGCGAAGGCCTCGGCCATCGGCACAAGGAACAGCGACGCCGGGCTTCCAGGCAGGGACCACAGACGGTACGTCGCCAGCATTGCATGCAAAAGGAGGAGCCGAGCGATATCAGCCACTGCGGATCCGGCGGGCGTAGATATCGCCTCCGGCAAGGCCGCCCGACCTTGCACGTATAAAAGCCTCGGTTTCCGCGCTTGAGAGCCACGGCTCGAATTGGAACCGGAACGATTCACCGCCAGAAAAATTGTATTCGTGGAGTCCGAGGCTGCGTATCGAGGCGATGCATCGCAAGGCACGTTCCTTGTCGGCCGCAAGAAATTCGAAACTGTATGCTTCCACGCCTTTGGAGAGGCCTTCAAGCACCGCCGGCTCGAAACCCTCCACATCGAGCTTTATGAAAGCCGGCGTGCCGTATCGCGCGATGGCGTTGTCGAGCGTTGTGACAGTGGCTTCCCTGCCCTTCTCCCAATATATGCCTTCGAACCCTTCCGAGCTGCCCATCCTGCCCACCCATTCCGGGTCGAGCGAGGCCAGGGTGGGTTTGCCCGGGGAGGAGAAAAGGCTCAATGAACCCTCTTCCCGTCCGAGTGCCTGGGGGACGATTGTGATCTCGGGCCTGTCGCCGTACCAGGCCTCGAGCAGGTCGACGCAGGCAGCCTGCGGCTCAAAGGCCACTATCCTGCAGCCGAGCCTGTACATCGTGTCGACCCGCCCGCCGACATGGGCTCCAACGTCGAAAAAAAGGTCGCCGGGTTCGAGGAACCCGTGGTACAGGCGCTCGGAGCGGCGCGAGCGGAACGGCACCCGGTAATACCTCAGGAAGGACACGAAAAGCCCCCCGCCGCCTGCCGCGAAGAGCGTCCTGAAGTACGCGTACCTGAAAGCCGACTCCAGCAGGAAACTCGCGGCGATGAGGACCGCGACCAGCGCAAAGGCAGGACCGTGCAGAAAAGCGCCGATGGAAGGTCCAGCCTTGTACGCGAATGCAAGCCAGGCGAGCGCCAGCCACGTTTGGAGCAGGGCGGCCGCGGTCCTGGAATACCACCGGTACCAGGTCCGGAAAGGCGGATTCCCCGGCACGAAGGAATACAGGAGCCCAAAGCCATAGCGAGAGCCGACAAGCGCGAGCAAAAAGCCGGAGGCCCCGCCCACCGCGACCAAGGTCCACCCGGCGAGGAACAGCGCGAGGGCATCGCTTTCCGCGTCGAACCATGGCCCGAGCAGGCGCGGCAGGGTTCGTGCCCGAATCTCCGGCGTAGCCATGGCGATCCCGCGCGGTTCTTCATTCCGCGCCAGCATTCCGTCGACGAAGTCGAGCAGGAAGCCGACGGTGATCAAAAGCGCTCCGATCCTCAAGCCCGCGCTTGCCATGGCCGTGCCCGCAAATACCATCAACAACCTTGAAAGGGTCACGAAATTAGCGGGGCGTGAAAGGAAGCCGAGGATGAATCCCAAGTCGCCGGGAAATCCATGAAGTCGTCCATCGCGGAGCGGTGATCCCGGCACTTCATCGCCGGCGGCGACCAGCAGACCATGAAATAGCAGGAACAAACCGGCGATCGAAGCCGGGATGAGAATCGGCAAGGCACCAGAACCGCGGAGCCGCATATCGCCCGTGACGAGGAGGAAAACCAAGGCCAGCATCGACACCTGCGCAAGCCATCTCGAATGAACCCGGTTGAGCGCGTACATTTGATTTCAATATAGTCAGGTTGCCTATAACGAACAAGAATATTAGGCGCAACGACCATAGTACCGCTATGTTTATGCCATGAGGCCTTCATCGTCCGATGAAACAGCATCGTATTACGATTCGAACACCGCCAACTTCTTGCGCAGACAGAAAGGCGATGTCGAAACCATCCACAGGGCCTTGTATGCACCGGGCATACGTAACCGGTTCGAGGCTCTCAATTACAGCCATGTCCTGGTGCTGGAAGAGTTGCACAGGCTCAAGGCCGGCCGGGTCCTCGACCTCGGCTGCGGCGTCGGAGCCACGATACGGTACCTTGAAGCCCGCCATCCGGGGTGCGAATATCGCGGAATAACGGTTTCCAGGGTGCAGGCGGATATGGCCGCGGCCCAAGGCCTCCCCGTGGAGCTTTGGGACTACCAACAGAGCGCCTGGTTCGACTCCCGGGCTTCCGCTCCCTTCGATTTTATCTGCGCGATCGAGAGTCTCCAGCATGCGTCCGACCTGGAAGCCGTAGTGCGGAATGTCCACCGCTCATGCGCGGAGGAGGGCCGATTCCTCGTCATCGACGATTTTCTGGGCGACCGCCCCGTTCCTCCCGGCAGGGCGAAAATTCTCGGCCGGTACGTCAGGCACTGGCACGCCAACGCGTACGGACGGCGCGATGATTTTATCAGCACGATGGAGGGCGGAGGCTTCCGGCTCGAGTACTGCAGGGACTTGAGCGCGTACCAGCGTTCCAGGCGCCTGCTCAACCTGATCGCCTACGGACTCCTCTCGCCTTTGCAAATGCTGGACCCGGTCCCGCCCTACGCCCAGAACCTGTTGGGAGGCAACGCTCTCCTGCGCCTGCAGGACCTTGGCTTGAGCGGCTACCATATGCTCGTTTTTATACGGCAATAAGTAAAACTGGACTTCAATACATACCATCTCCCCAGGCGGGGGTATACGAACATTGCCACAGAGACACAGTGGCTCGGAGATGGGAAAAGAGAAATTACAAAGAATTGGCACAGAGACACGGAGAAGATGAGGAAGAGGGTGAAGGGGGATTGGCCACGGAGGCACGAAGATACGGAGAAGATGAGAAGAAAATTCAAGATTGAATGAGGATTAAAAAAACAGGACACCCGTTCACGGGGGCCCTATTACCCAATCGATCTTCTATCCTACTCTATTTCTTCTCTGCGTCTCCGTGTCTCTCTTCAATCTCTTCCCTACACTCATCTTCTCTGTGTCTCTGTGCAAATCTCTATGTCGATCAGTCAGCATCCTGCGCCACCAGGAGTTCGTAGGCGGCGGTTGGGTCGGCGGCGGCCATGATGCCCGCGCGAAGCTCGTTCGACTTGAGCTTGGCGCTGAAGTACGAAAGGGTCTGCAGGTAGTACGCGTGCTGGTTGTACGCGGCGGCTATCATGAAGAGGAGCCGCACGGGGGCGTCGTCGAACGCGTTGAAATCGATGATGTCGCACTTGCTTATGCCGACGGCGACGACAAGGTCAGTGACGCTCGATAGCCGTACGTGGGGAATTGCGATATTGCGGCCGATTGCCGTGCTCATGAGGTCTTCGCGGCGCAGGAGTTCGGAGACAAGTTCCTGCTTGCTCTTGATCTGGGGGGCGGCAGCGAGCTTGTCCGCGAGGGCAACGAGCGCGTCACGCTTGCGGGAGTACTCGAGGAACACGACGCGGTCGGGCGAGAGCACGTTGCGCATGCGGACCGGGTGCACGGAACCGATCGGTTTGTTGGCGGACAGGCGCTCGTTCACCCAGCGCTCGATCTCGCTTTTTTTGAAGCGCCAGACCGTTCCGATCTTGCCGGCGGGGATCTCTCCCTTTTGCGCCCAGTCGTACACGGTCCGTTCGGAAACGCGTAGGTACTTGGCCACTTCATCTATTGTCAGGATGTCGTCATCCATTGCGGCTCTCCCCATACGGTATGATTTGCATGTATTCTGCAAGAAAGGTGACGAAATGTCAAGGGACTAGCAGGTTTCCATCGATGACAAGGCATCATCGATCTCCGAACGGCGCCACCCCAACTCTATCAGCTTGAAGCGCACGAGAGCGGGTTCATGCACCGCGGAGGCTATCCTGGCGGCTGCCCGGACGATGAACGCGGGACGAGCCGACTTCTCGAGTATTTCAGCGAGCGCCTCGCGGACGGCGATGGCGTCGACGCCGCGGGCAGCCAGGGCCGACGCCAGGCTGCGCGGTCCCTCGGCATGCGAGCGCATCCGCTGGCGTATCCACGATTCGGCGAAGCGCCTGTCGGACAGCACGCCCTCCGCCTCGAGTCTGTCCAAGGCGGCTCGCGCGCACCATCTGGTCACATCCTTGGCCGCAAGTTTCCGCTCGAGCCCGGCGCGATGCTGTTCCGCGCGCGCCAGGAGCGAGCATGCCCGTTTCTCGGCGTCGAACGCCCCGACGGCGGATGCGAGCACATCGTCTGGCATTTCAAAGCCCTGTACCGCGACAACGCCCGGGACGAACGGGTCGTCGAGTGACGCGGCCTCGAACGCTGCCGCCAGGTATTCGCGCCTGAAATGAAAAAGGGAGCCGTCTTCGGCGACAGCTTTCGCTGTGCCGTTGGCTCCCTCTTGTATAGCGACGATACGGGCCATGCAGGGCCGCCGTCCTGTAACCTAGCGCTTGGAGAACTGGAACCGCCTGCGCGCTCCGCGTTGGCCGTACTTCTTGCGTTCAACCATTCGCGGGTCTCGGGTCAGGAAACCGTTGTTCCTTAGCGCGAGGCTGGAGGCGGGGTCGACCTGGCTGAGGGCGCGGGCGATGCCATGCCTGCAGGCGCCGGCCTGTCCGTGGGGACCGCCGCCAATGACGTTTATCACTATGTCGAACTTGTTGTCGCTCGCCGTCACTATAAGGGGCTGGCGAACGACGCCGGCCATATCGGTGATCGGGAAGTACTTGTCGAGCTCGAGGCCGTTGACGGTGACTTTGCCGCTGCCTTCGCGAAGGTAAACCCGGGCTACGGCGGTCTTGCGCCTGCCAGTGCCCATTCCGAGATTCCTGACCATCGTTTACTTCTCCTGGACTGCGATTGCGACGGGGCTCTGGGCCGCGTGCGGGTGGTTCGGGCCTGCGTAGACCTTGACGTTCAGCGCGAGTTTCCTGCCGAGGGGGCCCTTGGGGAGCATGCCGCGGATGGCGATCTCGAGTGGATCGGCCGGATGGCGCTCGATCAGCGAGGCGAACGTATTCTTCTTGAGCCCGCCGGCAAACCCGGTGTGCCTGTAATACAACTTGTCGTTGAACTTGTTGCCTGAAACCTCGACCTTGTCGGCGTTTATTATGACGACGTAATCGCCGACTTCCTGATGGGGCGTATAGCAGGTCTTGTGCTTTCCGCGGACGAGGCTCGCCGCCTTGGCGGCTACGCGGCCGAGACGCTGGCCCTGGGCGTCTATCACGAACCAGGAACGGGCGACTTCCGCCGGCTTGACAAATACTGTCTTCATCGATCTATACCTTCACCTTCGTAAAGTTCATATACTGTAAATGGCGAGCGGTATATTCCCATACATCGCATATCGTGTCAAGCGGCGCAGATTCTTCGTGCGAAGGACGTCAATCCTTTTTTTCTTCCTTTTCCTTCTTCTCGTTGGCTGCTTCCTCGGCCTCTTCCTTCCTGGCCTCCATCCTGTCCTTGATATCAGCCAAGCCGATGAACACGGCGATGAGGCCGATGAACACGGCGAATACCGGGATCGACCCCTTGAGGAACACGAGCACATCGGCCCACCAGCCCAGCGGACCCGGAAGACAGGCGAACAAAGCAAAGGCGATCGCGACGATTCCAACTATCATAGCCACCATGATTTCCTCCAAACTTGCGGAAACGGGCCGGCGCAACCGGACCGAAACCGTGTATAAGCATACCCGAAACAGCCGTTTCGTCAATAACTCGCTCAGGTGGCCGGTCGTTGCCTCGATCAAGACCGATCCGTATACTTGAACTTCGCTCGAAAGGAAGCTCATGATCACGGACGGAGCCCTGGTATTCCACAAGAACAAGGCGGCTGTAGTACGGCGCGACGGCGACAGAATCGAGTTGTCCTTCCGTGACGGCAGCTCGGTCCGCGTCCGCGACAAGGACGTCGAACTGGTGCACAGGGGACCCGTCAAGCTCGTGCCCGAAGCCGCCTCGGGCGGCGAGTTCGAGACAGCCTGGGAGATGACAGCAGGCTCCCCGATAGGAATAGCCGAATTGGCCGACCTCGCGTTCGGCGCGGACGGTCCGGCTGAATGCCTGGCCTGCCGCTTGATAGCATCCGAAGGAAAGCTGTTCAGTATGGATGGCGGGAGCATCGTCGCCCTCGACGCCCAGACGCGGGAGAACGAAGAACGCAAGCGCAGGCGCAAGGAAGACGAAGCATCCGAGCGCTCCGCCTTCGTCGAGCGGGCCAGGCGCAACAAACTTGAACCCGGCGACGAACGCTTCTGGGGCGAGGTAGAGGCACTGGCGCTCGGCCGTACGCAAAAATCGAAGACAGCTGCCGACATAGGCGCCGGCGACAGCCCGGAGTCGGCCCAGGCCTGGCTCCTCCGATCGGGGCTCTGGAATTCCAGACGGAATCCCCACCCCAGTCGTTCAGGCCATCCATCGAAAGCGCCCGAGCTCGAACTGGGCCCAGACGACGATACGGGCCGCATTGACCTGACCGGCATGGCCTCGTGGGCCATAGACAACGCCTGGAGCCACGACCCCGACGACGCGATAGCCTGGGACGGCGAGTCGATATGGGTGCACGTCGCCGACCCGGCCAGCGCCATCCTCCCCGACAGCCCCGCTGACATCGAAGCCTCCGACCGTTCGGGCACGTTGTATCTGCCGGAAGGTTCGATACCGATGCTCCCCGACACGGCGCTCGCAAGGTTCGGGTTAGGGCTGTCGGAAACATCCCGAGCGCTTTCGTTCAGGCTGGCAATGGACGCCGACGGACTCGCGGGCGAGGCGGAAGTAGTGCCCAGCTTCGTCCGGGTCACGAGGACGTCGTACGCGGAGGCCGAGGAGCTGCTCGCCGAAGGCCCACTCGCGGAACTAGCGAGGCTCGCCGCGATCAGACGGGCGTACCGCGCGCGCAACGGCTCGGTCGACATAGATATACCCGAGGTACGCGTCTGGCTGGACGGTGACGAGCCCCGCATCGAGCCGGTCGCGCACTACGCTTCGAGCGGACTGGTCAGGGAGATGATGGTACTCGCCGGCGAAGCGCTGGCGCGCTGGGCCTTCGACCGCGGACTCGCCTTCCCATATTACAGCCAGGAGGCGCCGGGTTCCCGCGAGGGATTGCCTGGAGGCCTGGCCGGCGAGTTCGCCAAGCGGCGGCTGATGAAAGCGGGCATAGCGGGCGTCCAACCGCGCGCTCACCAGGGACTCGGCGTGACGATGTACGCGCAGGCGACAAGCCCGTTGCGCCGCTACGGCGACCTGCTCGGGCACCAGCAGGCGCGCGCCTCCCTGGCGCTGGAGGCGGGAATCACGGGGGCTCCTCCCCTGCCCCCGGACGAATTATCGTTGCGTCTGGCGAAGTCGGCCGCCGGAAACCAGGCGGTCAGGAAGGCGGAGCGCCAGAGCGACC
>CAZKJA010000097.1:0-10701 GCA_964552925.1 uncultured Treponemataceae bacterium | reverse complement strand
CGAAGCCCGAGTCGCGCAGGTACTCCGCCAGTTCGATCGCATCGCTCAGCCCTGACCCCGGGTGCGAGGCGATGAAGTAGGGCACGAGGTACTGTTTTAGACCGAGTTCCTCGTTGACTCCCGCCCAGGCCTGCGCGAAGGCGTCGTACACCCGCTTCGGCGGCTTGCCCATCAACGCGAGCACGCGCTCCGAGACGTGCTCGGGCGCCACCTTGAGCTGGCCCGAGACGTGGTGCTCAGCCAGTTCGCGCAGGAACGTGCCTTCCTTGTCGGCCATCACGTAGTCGAAGCGGATTCCGGAGCGGACGAAAGCCTTCTTGATGCCTGGTATGCCTCTTACAGCGCGCAGCACCCCGATATAGTCGCGATGGCTTACCTCGAGGGACGGACAAGGTTCCGGAGTCAGACAGCGCCTGTCGATGCAGGCGGAACCGTTAGCCTGTTTCTTGCACGCAGGTCCGCGGAAATTGGCGGTGGGGCCGCCGACATCGTGGATGTAACCCTTGAAGTCGGGGAGCTTCGTCAAGGCGCGCGCTTCTTCTACGATTGACTCTTTTGACCTGCCCGACACAATCCTGCCCTGGTGGAAGGCGAGCGCGCAGAACGCGCAGGCTCCGTAGCAACCGCGGCTCGAGGCGATGCTGAACTTCACCTCGGCGAGCGCGGGAACGCCTCCATACTTGTCGTAGACCGGATGCCACGCGCGCTCGAAGCGCAAGCCGTAGACAGCATCCAGCTCTGCGCGGGACAACGGCGCCTGGGGGGGCTCCTGCACGACGAACTGCCCGGCGGCAGTCTCGCACAACGGCCGCGCGGACCCGGGGTCGGTGTTGCGGTACTGCGCGGCGAACGACTCGGCGAAAGCGCGCGCATCGCGGGCGGAAATCTCGTGGTCGGGCAGTCGCGACGTACCGGGCGGCAGTTCGGCCTCCCTGGAAGTGCGCCAGACCGTCCCGAGTATCCCGCGCAGGCTGGCTGGATCGAAGGCAGCTTCCCTGCCCGCAACCGGGTCGCCTATCGCCGCGCCTCCACGCGCATCGGAGGCTTGCGCCAGACGCGTCGCGACCTCCTCGATAGCGCGTTCGCCCATGCCATACACGACGAGGTCGGCCTTGGCGTCCAGGATGATGGGTTTTCGCACAGTATCCGACAGGTAGTCGTAGTGGGAAAGACGCCGGAGCGATGCTTCGAGCCCACCGGCTATCACCGGCACACCCTTGTACGCCTCGCGGCACTTGCCGCAGAACGCTATCAACCCTTTGTCAGGCCGGGCGTTGGCGATGGTGCCGTTCACAATAAAACCGTGCAACGAACCATCCGCGGAACGGCACAGCGATGGGTCGCCGCCGGGGGCGTACTCGTCCTCCGAGCGCGGCTTTCGGTTGGCGGTGTACTTGCATACCATCGAGTCGATGGCGCCGCCCGTCACCAGAAACGCGAGCCGGGGTCGGCCGAGCGCGCGGAACGCCTCGACGTCGGAAGGGTCGGGCCGCGCTATCACGCCGACCGTATGCCCGAGGCTCTCGAGACAGCGGCCGACGATGGCCGCGCCGAACGACGGATGGTCGACGTAGGCGTCGCCCGTGACGATGATGAAATCGACGGACTCGAGGTGCTTGACCGCCAATTCGGCGCGGGTGGTAGGCAGGAAGGGCATGCATTCAGTATAGCGGCATGATGCCTGGCTCGTCGATCGGCTTGGTACAGCCGCATTGGCTGCCCCTGCAAATTGTCGTGGCAACCCGCTTGACTTCCGCTGTCGTTAATCAATATAATTAGGATTACTAACTATTAGGAGTTCTAACCAAACCGGATGGAAAAAACAAACAGCGCAATCGAGACGCCGGAAGGCAAAACCGCGACCCGGTCGATAGCCGAGCAACTATTCGAGGCTTTCCGTACGGTAACCCCGTTCAGGCACCGTCCAGGTTTCGGCCACGTGCCGCGGCCCGGCGAGTTCCAGCTCATCCACCATCTGGCGCACCTGCAAGGCGATTCCGGCGCCCGCATCGGCGACCTGGCGCTATGGCTCGGTGTACGGCCGCCGACGGTCAGCCAGCTTGTCGACGCGCTCGCGTCCCGAGGACTCGTCGAACGCTACGCCGACGAGGCCGACCGCAGGGCGATACGCGTGCGCCTCTCCGCGGAAGGCAAGGCGATGGCCGAAAGCTTCCACGAGAAGGCCATAGGCGAAGTCGAAGCAATCGTCGACCACCTCGGCGAGGAAGACAGCGCCCGCCTGGCGGAATTGCTTCTCAAGGCGTCGAAGTTCATCGTTTCCCGCCATGGGACGCACTGCCCCGGCGGATGTATCCGGGAAGGCAAAAAGAGAGGGGACGCATAAACCATGCTCAAATTATTCAGGAACCTGCGACCGTACGCGCTCGCGATAACAGTGACCCTGACGCTCGCGTTCGCAAGCGCGATAGCCGAACTCAGCTTGCCGGCGCTGATGTCGACGATCGTCGACCAGGGCGTCGCCAAGGGCGACATAGCGTTGATATGGCGAACGGGCGGAATTATGCTCGCTATCGCCTTCGCCGCGATAATAGCAAACATGATCGCCGGCTTCCTCGCCTCGCGGACGGCGATGGGTTTCGGCCGCGACCTGCGCAGCCGGATTTTCGCGCGCGTCTCGTCGTTCTCGTTGCGCGAAATGGATCAGTTCGGCGCCTCGTCGCTTATCACGAGGACGACCAACGATATAACGCAGGTCCAGCATGTCACGTTCATGATGCAGAGGATGATGGCGCACGCCCCGCTGATGGCAATCGGCGGAATAACCATGGCGCTGAGCACCGAGCCGAAGCTATCATGGATCCTTCTCGTCGTCATACCGATCATGGCTTTGGTGATAGTGCTCCTCGCCATGAAGGGCATGCCGTTGTTCAAGGCGATCCAGAAGAAGCTCGACAACCTTAACAAGGTGATGCGCGAGAACCTCTCGGGCATCCGCGTAGTCCGGGCTTTCGACAGGATAGACCACGAACACAGACGCTTCGACGCCGCCAACGCCGACCTGACCGCGACCAGCCTCAAGGTGAACACTCTGATGGCGTTCATCTTCCCCTTCGTCATGCTGATGATGAACGTGACGACCATCATGATAGTCTGGTTCGGCGGCCTCGGGATCGGCTCGGGCGACATACGCCTCGGCTCGCTGATGGCCTTCATACAGTATACGATGCAGATAATGTTCTCGGTCGTCATGGTCTCGGTCATTTTCATCATGGTTCCCCGCGCGTCGGTCTCGGCCGCGCGCATCAACGAGGTGCTCGACGTCGAGCCCGAAATCGTCGACCCTGCCGTACCGAATCGAAGCGGACAGAAACTCGGCCGCATCGAGTTCAGGGACGTCAGCTTCGGCTACGGCGGCGCCGCCGAACCCGCGATCAAAGGGCTGTCGTTCAGAGCCGAACCGGGCACGACGACGGCTATCATCGGCGGCACCGGCTCGGGCAAGAGCACCATCGTCAACCTGATAGCGCGCTTCTACGACGTCGATTCCGGAGCCGTGCTTGTCGACGGCGTCGATGTGCGGGAGATGGCGCAGGACGACCTGCGTTCGCTGCTCGGCCTGGCGACCCAGCGGCCGATCCTTTTCTCGGGGACCATAGCCGAGAATCTGCGCTTCGGCCGACCGGAGACGACGGCGGAGGAGCTCGGCAAGGCAGCCGATACCGCCCAGGCATCCGCGTTCATTGCGGAAAAGGAAAGCGGCATGGACGCGTCAATAGCGCAGGGAGGCGTCAACGTGTCGGGCGGCCAGAAACAGCGGCTTGCGATAGCGCGAGCGCTCGCCAAGCGGCCAAAGATTTACCTTTTCGACGATACCTTCTCCGCGCTCGACTTCAAGACCGACGCGAGGCTCCGCGCCGCGCTCCGCAAAGAGACCGCCGACGCGACCGTCATAATCGTCGCCCAGCGCGTCGGCACGATTCGCGACGCCGACCAGATCATAGTGCTCGACGACGGCCGCATCGTGGGCAAGGGCAGGCACGCGGAACTTATGAAGGACTGCGGCGTCTACCGCGAGATAGTCGCGTCGCAGATGTCGGAAGAGGAGGCCGTATGAGCGCCCAGGACGGAAGAAACAACCCGCGCGACGCCATCCAGCTACCCAAACCCGGCGCCATGATGGGCCGCGGCGGCGGACCTGGCCACGGACCCGGAGGCGGCCTGGGAATGCCGGTCGAAAAGCCCAAGGACTTCAAGGGCACGATGAAGCGGTTCGTCGGTTTCCTGAAGCCGTACCGCGGCTCGATACTCGTCGTCTTCGGCATGGCAACCCTGAGCACGGTCTTCTCCGTCGCCGGCCCCAAGATCCTGGGCAACTCGATAACGATCCTGTTCGAAGGCGTGATGAAGGTGGCCAAGGGCGTCCCAGGCGACGCGATCGATTACGGCAGGGTCGGCGTAATCCTTTTGTCCCTGCTCGGCCTGTACCTTGTCGCCTCGGGATTCAGCTACGCGACCCAGCTCGTGATGGCGGGCGTCTCGCAGAAGACCGTCTACTCGCTGCGCAAGGCGATTGACGAAAAGCTCGCGCGGTTGCCGCTGTCGTACTTCGACGGCAGGACCCACGGCGAGATCCTCTCGCGCGTGACAAACGATGTCGACACGATAGCCAACACACTCCAGCAGAGCCTCGTGCAGATCATCACGTCGATAGTCACCTTGGTCGGCAGCGTCGCGATGATGTTCTCGATAAGCTGGCAGCTGTCGCTCGTCGCGCTGGCGACGCTGCCCTTCTATATCCTCGCGACCGCCTTCGTCGCCAAGAGCTCGCAGGGCTATTATAAAAGCCAGCAGAAACTCCTGGGCGAGTTAAACGGCCACGTCGAGGAAATGTACTCCGGCCACCCGGTCGTAAAGGCCTTCGGCTACGAAAAGGAATCGGTCAGGCGATTCGACGAGGTGAACGGCAAACTCTACAACGTCGCCTGGAAGGCCCAGTTCATCAGCGGCATCATCATGCCCATGATGAGCTTCATCAACAACATCGGATACGTGCTGATCGCCGCGATAGGCGGCGTAATGGCGACCAGGCGGCTCATATCGCTCGGCGACATCCAGGCCTTCATCCAGTACGCCAGGCAGTTCACCCAGCCCATCATCCAGACCGCGAACATCGCCAACATCCTTCAGTCGACGATGGCCGCCAGCGAGCGCGTTTTCGAGGTGCTCGACGAGGCGGAGGAACTGCCCGACGCCCCGGCGGCCTCGCCCGCAGTCGACATTTTCAATTCCGCGTGCGGCGACGTCGCCTTCGAAAGCATATCCTTCGGTTACACGAAAGACCGCCTGCTGATGGACAAACTTTCGCTCACCGCTCCATGCGGCGAGACAATAGCGATAGTCGGCCCGACCGGCGCCGGCAAGACGACGCTTGTCAACCTGCTTATGCGCTTCTACGAACTCGACGGCGGCAGGATAACGGCGAACGGCGTCGACATACGCGACATTCCGCGCGGCACGCTGCGGCGATCCTTCGGCATGGTGCTTCAGGACGCCTGGCTGTTCAACGGCACTATACGCGAAAACATCGCGTACGGACGCGAAGGCGCCACAACTGACGAAATTATCGCGGCCGCCGTCGCCGCCCACGCGAACCACTTCATCCGCGTCCTGCCCGATGGCTACGACACGGTCCTCAACGAGGAAGCCTCGAACCTGTCGCAGGGCCAGCGCCAGCTGTTGACGATAGCCCGCGCGTTCCTCGCCGACCCCCGCGTGCTCATCCTCGACGAGGCGACAAGCTCCGTCGACACCAGGACCGAGGTGGTAGTCCGCAAGGCGATGGAACGGCTTATGGAAGGCCGCACCAGCTTCGTCATAGCGCACCGCCTGTCGACGATCCGCGACGCGCACACGATCCTCGTTATGAACGAAGGCAGCATAGTCGAGAAAGGCACGCACGAAGGCCTCCTGGCCGCAAACGGGTTCTACGCCGATCTTTACAAGAGCCAGTTCCTGGGGGTTGAGGAGGGAGTGGGGGCGACCGGCTGATAAACATTAAATCAGGTACGGTGATCGGCATGGCCATTACAAGCCAGAAGCCCCGTGGAGATTGATGCTTCGACCCTGGCGCATATTCTCAAGGATTTGAGCGAATTGCTGGGGCAGTAAGGTACGATCTACAGTCTCCTCAAGCTTGAAGTGCGAACGAGTTTGATTGTAAAACACCTTGCTTTCTTTCAATATATGTCGCATACTTATGGTATGGCAGTAATGGAACACCGAACCAGCTTCGCGCTGGATGAAACCACAATACTCAGGCTAAGGCGGCTTGCGGGAATCTGGCATGTCTCCCAGGCTGAGGTCGTGCGCCGTGCGATAGAGAAAGCCGAATCCGAGGCAAAAGCAGAAACCGACGCAGCGCTCCGGCGCCTGCGCTCCTACCATGCGCGCGGGGGTATCGAGAACGGCAAAGCCGTTGCGTATATGGAAGAGGTGGCAGAAAATCGCGCCGACTGGGGCCGTGATCGATGATACTCCTCGACACCAATTACCTGATACGGGCCTTGGTGCCGGACAGCATCGAGTCGGAACGGATTGTCGATTGGTTCCAGGCGGGAGAAGACCTGTGCACGTCCAGCATCGCCTGGTATGAATTCCTCTGCGGACCGGTCGACGACGAGGGAATCCTGGTTGTCCAATCATTGTTGCAGGAGCGGGTTTTGCCTTATACCGTGGACCAAGCCTCCGAGTCCGCCAGGTTGTTCAATGCCACAGGCAGGAAGCGCCAGCTTCGGGTCGATGCGATGATAGCCGCCGCTGCCATCATCGCGAACGCGGAACTGGCTACCGGCAACATCGAGCACTTTGCGGACTTCAAGAAGCATGGGTTGAAGTTAGCGGGGTGAGGGGGACCCGGTACCTAAGCCGATCATCACATCCACCTGCCATGGTTTCAGATCGATATATTCCGTAGCGGTACCGCATCGATCCGGGAGGCCAAGGGCCAGGACTCCGTTCCAGGATGCACAATCAGGAGACGCTCGAGCGAGAGATCAGTCAAGGCATTCCTCATCGAGGGCGTGAGGCGCGGCGCGTCCGCGTACTTGAATTCGATGCCGTACACCTTTCCACCTTGCTCCCAGACCAGATCCAGTTCAGCGCCCGTATGAGTCCGGTAAAAGAGCGGCGACTTGATGGCAAGGCGTCGGATGGCTTCCTCAAGGGCGAAGCCCTCCCAGGATGCGCCCAGCTTCGGATGGGATTCCAGGGTAGCCATATCCGCAATCCCCTGCAGGGAGTGGAAGATCCCCGAGTCGCGGATATAGAGCTTTGGCGCGCGGACCAGTCGCTTGCCAAGGTTTCCATGCCATGGCTTGAGGAGCCGTACCATGAATGTACCCTCGAGGATTTCCAGATAGTGGCGAACGGTTGGGTCGCTCACACCAAACGCCCGGGATAGTTCCTGGTAATTGAGGAGCTGGCCGTGGTAGTGGGCGAGCATGGTCCAGAAGCGCCCCAAGGTTGCAGCGGGTATACGGATGCCGAGCTGGGGTATGTCCCGTTCCAGGTAGGTCTGAATGAACTGGGTTCTCCACATGAAGCTGCTTTCCTCTGAATCCGCAAGCACCGATCGCGGAAAACCGCCACGCAGCCACAAGCGTCTGAGCTCCGGAGGACCTCCGCCCAGGTCCTCCAGGCGGAAACCTCCCAGCTCCAGATAGGCTATCCTTCCGGCCAAGGATTCCGAACTCTGTCGAATGAGGTCCCGGCTCGCGCTTCCAAGGATGAGAAACCTGGTTGAAGGCCGGTTATCCACCAAGTAGCGAAGAAGCGGGAAAATCTCCGCTTTCCGTTGAATCTCGTCGATGGCGACCAGGCCGTCCAGACGTTCCAGCGTCAACTGGGGCTGGTCCAAACGGGCAAGGTCGCGGGGGTTCTCGAGATCAAAGAAATGTCGGCAGTCCATGCTCCTGGCCAGGGTGGATTTGCCCACCTGGCGGGCTCCAAGTAACGCAATAACAGGGAAATCCCGAAGATAGAGCTGGAGAGCTTTTCTGTCTGTAGGCCGGTCAATCATAGGATTCACTATATCACTCTACCATGAAATATCAAGGCCAGCATTAGAAATTTTCAAGGTAGAGCTAATCCCTAATCCCTAATCCCTAATCCCTCACCCCTCCATCGCCGCCAGCCGCTTCTCCGCGTAGCGCGGGTACAAAGCGAGCAAGCCCCCCGAGACGAGCGCCGGCACGGCGCCGAACCACCACGCGAAGGATCCCGGTTGCATCCCCGTGACGAAGGCCAGGTAGCCGACGCCTGCCGCGAGGCCCATCGTACCAAAGATTGCGATAACCGCGTTGGGGTTCTGCTTCATCGCCGCTATGGGGTTATCCCAGTCGAGCCGTGGGTTGGCGGTATCTAGCCACAGCCCTCCCATGTTCAGGAGCGTCGACAGCGACAGCGAAACGGCCAGCCCCGCGGCGATTCCGACCACATCCAGTCCGAGCACCTTGCCGATCAATCCTACCCCCACAACGCTGCCGAACACACCAAAGATAAGCGCGTGGGCGAACTTGGCCAGCATGTAGGTGCCCGCTTTCACCGGCAGGCTCTTGATGAAGGGCAACGCCTTGGCATCGCGGGACACCGCCGTGCACGCGATGCTCGTGCTCGAGCCCATGAAGGTGCCGACCAAAGCGGCGAGCACCGACCCGAATCCGCCGCCTATCAAGGCACTGATGCCTGCCATATCTGGATCGGCGAGCATCGCGTCGCCGTTTACCAGAAGCATTACACTTACGATTACCGGCAAGAGTATAATGATGAAGGGGCCGTTGAGCAGGTACATCGGTTCGCGGTTCATCATGGTGACTTCCCTTTTCACCATGGCCAGGAAAACGGAACCTGAACGGATGCGCCGCACGATGAAACGTTCCGCCCCGGCACGGGTTAGTTTGCGTATATGAGATTCATTGAATCCGACGAGGCTCTTCGCGTACGCCCCGGAAAGCAGAAGTACGACCAGCGCCGGCCCTGCGATGCAGACGGCGATCAACGCCAGCACCGAAACGAACGCGCCCGCCGACGCCGGGGCGGACATCGCCTTCCACGCGAGCAACGCTGGAGGATAGGCGCTTCCAATCCTCGTAACGAACGAATCCGGGCTCGCCACGCTTCCGGCGAGAGCCGCCGGGTCCTGGAACTTCATCATCATCCCCTGGAAGTACACGTTGAACAGCAAACCCAATGAAATACCGAGTACGCCGCCGATTATCATAATGAGCTTCTTGTTCCGCATGAAGCGCGCGGCCGAGAGCAAGGGTATCTGAAGCGCGTAGGAAACGGCGAGAACGGGAAGCGGCAGCAACAGCGCCGCGATCGTACCCCAGGCGTAGAACAGCGGATGCGGCGATTCCTTTATGCCGAACACCACCATCGTTATAGCCATGAAAAACAACGAGAACGCCGCCTCGGAGACGTAGACGGCGGTGAACTTCGCCCCGAACAGCGCGCGCGGGCGTATCGGCATCGACAGCAGCTGTAATTCCATGTTGTTCAGATAGTACGTCGACAGCGCGGTCATGAAGCCGACTATGAACGTCAGCATGGTCGCCATCACCACAGCGTTGAGGATGAGGAGCCCCTGCAGGTTCATGGTCGCCAACCCCTTGTACATGCCCAGGTTGATCATGACGAACAAGTAACCCATATTGCCGACGACCAGCGTCATGAGCGCTATGTAACCTACGATCTTGGCGACTGGCTTCCAGCCTGGCTTGGTGCCGCGTGCTTTGGTTCCGGAAAAATTGTAGAAGCTGCGGATATAGAGGCGGGCCAAACTCCGGTAGACGCTCATTGTTTTGTCTCCGGTTCGTCATCGACAAGCTCGAGGAACAGGCTCTCCAGCGAGGTGTCGGAACCCTGCAGGGTCTTGAGTTCGGCCAGCGTCCCCGTAAACACGATCCTGCCCTTGTTGATGATCGCCAGCCTGTCGCACAGCTTCTCGGCGACTTCCATCACGTGGGTCGAGAAAAATACTGTTTTGCCGGCCGTGGCGCGCGAGCGCATAAGTTCCTTGAGATCGAACGCCGCCTTGGGATCGAGGCCGACCATCGGCTCGTCAAGCACCCAGTTCTGCGGGTCCGGCAGCAAGCTCGCAGTCACCAGGAGCTTCTGCTTCATGCCGTGGGAAAAGCTGCCGATGCTGCCGCCGAGCGCGTCCTGGATACCGAACAGAGACGTATACGCGGCGACCCGCTCCCGCCTGTCCCCGGTCGCGACCCCGTAAACGTCGCCCACGAAGTTCAGGTACTCGGCGGCCTTGAGCCTGGAAAACAGTTCCGGGTTGTCGGTCACATACCCGATGCGCCGCTTCGCCTCGAGCGGCGAGACCGCGATGTCGATGCCGTCGACGCGGGCAGTGCCAGCGTCGGCCCGGAGCACCCCGGTGAGCACCTTTATAGTAGTCGTTTTGCCCGCGCCGTTCGGCCCCAGGAAGCCGAATATTTCCCCGTCGCGTATCGACAGGGACAGAGCGTCGACGGCCTTGACCGCGCTCTTCGCGTACGTTTTCGAAATGCCTTCAAGTTCTATCATTGTCATCCCCCCGTTGCTTCGCGGCCCGCGTTTCCGCGGATCCGCCCCGTCGCCGCCTGACGCATTCGGTCAGCAGGTATTCGATCTGTCCGTTTATCGAGCGGAACTCGTCCTCGGACCAGGCGGCAAGTTCCAGCCACAACG
>CAZKJA010000096.1:0-10710 GCA_964552925.1 uncultured Treponemataceae bacterium | reverse complement strand
CAAGCGGGGAAGTCATGAAGCAGCTAAAAACAAGCGCGGCGTTGTTCGTCGCAATGGCGGCGATCGTCATCGGATCGATGGCTGCCGCGGCCTGGATCGAGCGTGGTTTTGGAAGCGTGGAAGTCTCCGGGATACGCGTTCCCATCGTCACCAACGATGGCATCAAGCCCTACCTGAGCGCCAAATTGTACGTACCCCGAAGCGTCTCCCGAGGCTCGCCGGCACCTGCTGTGCTCGCCCTGCACGGCTACCAGAACGACAAGGACACCTCGGCAGCCTACGCGTTGGAACTTGCACGCCGCGGCATAGTATCGCTGTCGATGGATCAATTCGGCCACGGCGAGAATCCCCTCGGCTTGCGGCATCGCGGCTTCGACGCGTCCAAGAGCGGGCCCGACCGCTTCAAGCTGTTCATGAGCTTCTCGGCGATGAACCGCGACGGCGTGGAAGGCGTCATCGACTCGTCGATGGGCGCCAGCGCCGCCTTCCGCTGGCTGGCCGGGCTCGACTACGTCGACCCCGCCCGGATCGGTTTGACCGGGCACTCGATGGGTACCTGGAGCGCCTTGACAGCGGCCATGGAGAATCCGTCGCACGCGGCCGTGGTCCTCCAATGCGGCGAGGTCGAGGGGCCTGTGATCGGTAATGACGGCCAGCCGACGATACGGAACATGTTGCTTCTCCAGGCCCGGTACGACGAGTTCGACTACTTCAGGGATTACAAACTTACCGTTGGCGATCTCAACAAGACCGAGCCGCGCTACAGGACTTTCGCGGGCCAGGATTCCCCCATCGAATGGAACAGGACGTACGGCGATTTCGCGGCCGGCACGGCGCGTCGGATGGAGCTGCTCGAGACTGTCCACCGCGGCGTCACGCACGACGCCTCGGGCATGGCCGTCGCCATGGACTGGTTCATCGTCGCGCTCGGCGCGCATACGAAACTTGAAGCGGGCGACCAGGTATTCATAGTCAGGGAAATCCTCCTGGGCCTGGCCCTCGTGCTAGCAGTCCTTTCACTTCTCCCCTTGCTCGACCTCCTCGTGGCTACAAGCTTCTTCGCGCCGGTCTCCAGGAAGATGCCTGGCCGCTATATCGCGCCGAAGGGGAGCAGGCGCCGCGCCGTGGCGGGGAGTGTGCTCCTGAGCGGGGTCCTCTACCCCTTCATCACGCAATTGGGACACGGGTTGTTCCCCTACCCGAAGGATATTTTCCGCACGCTGATGGCTGGCGGGCTTATACTCTGGCTGTGCAGCTTGGCGGCCGTGTCGCTCTTCCAGCTCGCGAGATGGTACCGCAAGGGCGAAGGCAGGCGGGCGGGCGTCACGACCTATGACCTCGGATTGTCCTTTGACGAAGAAAAGATGCGGCTTGACTGGAAGATCCTGGGAAAGATTGGCCTGGTCGCGCTTATGATGTTCGCTTACTTGTATGCAATAGTCGCCGTCGGGTATTCCGTCGGCACGACCGATCTGCGTTTCATCTGGCCGTTCCTAAGGCCCCTGACGCCGGGTCGCGCGGCGCAGGTCGCGCTGTACCTGCCTTTCTTCTTTTTCTTCTTCCTCGTCAACGGCGGCGCGAGGCTCTTCGGACGCTTGCGCCTGCCCGAGTCGTCCACGCCAGCGAGGACCCAGCTGTATTGGTGGGCGGATTCCGTCCTCGTCATGCTGGGAGGCCTGTTCCTCGTCGCGGCTTTTGAGTATGTGCCTTTCGTTATGGGCTTCGGTACCGGATGGGCGCTCCTCGGACTCTCGCTTTTCGACGGACCGTTCATGAGCGCGCTCGTCCTTATCGTCCCCCAGTTCTTCGTGCTTTTCTTCGTGTCGACGTATTTCTTCCGCAAGACCGGCACCGTGTACCTTGGCTCCTTGGTAATGGCCCTCATCGTATCCTGGATTACATGCGGAGGCGCGGCATACTTCTAGCCAATCCGCCGAGCGGTTGCAGTACCGTCGGTTGATATCCAGGCTGGAGAGAGACCTGACAGGTAGCCGGGAGGCTATAACCTGAACGCATCGCGCAAGCGGATCGCCTTGACCGGCTCGCCTTCCAGCTTCAAGCGGCCTGTAAGATAAGCAGTCTCCATGCGGAGCCTGCCCAGCAGTATTGAAGCCCATATCAGTTTCGATGTCCGCAACACGAACATGGAGGCGGCAGGAAGCCGACCCTCTTCTATCTCGACGCAACCGTGCGCCATATGGACAGCGAACGTTCCGCAGTCCGGTTCGCTGTCGGTGAGAACGAGGCCGAAGCTGCCGTCCAGGCCGGCGGCCGCCACCGGATCGAATCGGCCCGTCAGCCCAAGCGTAAGCTCCCGGGCCTTTACCGCTATCGATGCATCCCGGTACGCCTTCCCTTTCGCGAGCCTGGCGAAGAATGCGCGCTTCCCGGCCCTTTCCGCCAGCCAACGGCCCAGCGCGTACAAGCCTGGAACAAGCGCGTCCATTTCTTCTATGTATACGGTCCGTCTCAAGCGGTCGGATTTGGCGATAGCCAGATCGACCGCCAGGATGTGCCTGGCTTCTTCGGCATCGAGAACCGCCTTTGCCCGACCCAGGATCGCATCGATGAAATTCCGGGTCGAGCCGATAAAGCCAGCGGACCAATCGCTTTCGACTTCGTAATCGGTCCATTGATCATTCGCGTACACGCGTACCTCTGGCCCGTCGAGCAAGGTCCCGGTACATCTGCGTATCAACAGCAGCCCCTTGGAACCGGAAACGTCGAACCATTCGTCGTTTGCGTAATAGCGCGTAGGCACTTTGAATTCGCTCCCGTAATGGAACTCGCATTGGCCCTGCCTATGCTCGCGCCTGTGCTTCCATGTCACGAGTGCCGGTGAATCGACGACGCCGTTCACGCTGTCGACCCAAGCGCTTACCTTGTCGAACTCACCCAACAGACGCCACGCGGATGCCCACATATGATGGCCGTGGTCAAACGTATTCATGCCGCGGCCGGCGGAGTATTCGCGGAGTCGCCATGCCCACGCCGAGGCGGGAACGTCCCATCCGCCGACACCCGACATCATCTTGATGCGCAGCGTCAACGGTTCTCCTATCGCTCCTTCGTCCAGGAGCTTCCTTGCCAGGACCAACGGAGGGTAGAACGCGTAATTTTCGGAAACCTTGAAGACTTTCCCCGCCTTGCGAGCGGCGCGCAGCATCCTGTCGGCGCTCGCCAGGCTCGTCGTCATCGGCTTCTGGACGGAAACGTGCTTGCCCGCCTCGAGCGCCGCGATCGCCATCGGTTCATGGAGAGCCTGGGGAGTGAGGATTTCCACGGCTTCGACGGCTGGATCGGCCAGCATCACCCCGAGCGAGGCATAGACGCGATCGACGCCCCATCTGACGGCGGCTTCCCCGGCGGTGTTCGCGTCGGCGTCGCACACGGCCGCTATATACGCTTCCGTATTATCTTTGTACCCGATTGCGTGCAGATCCGATATCCTTCCGCACCCGACGAAGCCAACTCCGATTTTTCCCATTGATTTTTCTCCTGCACGCCGTCCTACAAACCCAAGCGGTGTTTCTCGAGCTGCACGCGCTCGCACCAACTCCCCACGTTCCAGTCGCCGAAGGCGCCCAGGCCTCCCCTTTCGTCCGGGCCCGCGTATACGGGGATATGCACGAGCGACAGTCCGTCGAAGGCGTACGCCTCTTCGAGCGCGCGTCGCAGCGAGACCCTGTCCGTCCCCGCGTAAAACCCGCCGACGCCTTTCACGGCTCGCGCCAGCGCCGCGTAATCGACGACGGTCTCGTCGTCGGTGCGGAATTCCTTGCCGTACTGCGCCATCTGCAGGCTGCTTATCGCCGCCATCCTCCTGTTGTCGAAGAGCGCAATCATGCCGCGCAGGCCATGGTGCACGGCATCGAACAGGGTCTGCGGGTTCATGATAAAGCTGCCGTCGCCGGTGAAGGCGATAGGATAGCCTGGCTTGTCGACGAACGCGGAGGCCATGAGGCCGCATACGGCGAACCCCATGTACGAGGCTCCGGTTTCGGTGTAGGTCATGCCGGGCTTCTCGTCCTCGATTATCTGGAAGCCGTTGGCCTGTACGTCCCCGGCGTCGAAATACTTGTACGCTCCCTTGCGGCCGGCGAACTCGACGACCTCACGGACCGCGACCGGTTGGGTCAACAAGGGTACGCGGAATTTTGGGTCGAGCAACGCTTCGACCTCGAACCTGGAGCCCAGGAGGCTGTCCCATTGTTCCCGCCAGGCGCGCAGTTGCTTGAACCAGGGCGTCGGTGAGCTCGCGTGCGCCGAACCCTTGTCGACGCCGGCCTTTCTCATGGCCGCGACCAATCGCTCGAGGACGGCGGAGGCGTCGCCGACCAACGGCAGGCTACGGTTGTAGTGGGTCGCGTCGAGCGGATCCGCGTTGATGGCAATGATAGCGCGCGCGTTCTTCCACGCGGTGCCCGAGGAGTCCCATTGGCAGACCGCCCGCGCTCCTATGGTCACCACGAGTTCCGCCTCGGCCATCGCCGCGTTGCCGCAGATGGAGCCCTTCGAGCCGCCCACCGTCATGTTGCGGGGGTTCGAGCCGGGGATGATGCCGACCGCCGAGGGTCCGTGGACGTAGCCTGCGTCGGCCCTGTCGAGGAATTCAGAAAGGAGGGCTGCTTCGACGCCCCTGGCGCCGTTGCCAGTCTTGACCACCACTTTACCGGCTGCCGCGAGCATGCGGACGGCCTCGTCGAACGGCGCGCCGTCGACTGGCGCGACGCGCGGGAATTCGGGGACGCGGGGCAGTTCATCCAGGTTGAAGCCTGGCATCGTCTTGCCCTGTACGTTCATCGGCAGGAACAGGTAGAAAGGAGCGGCCCGCGCCGCGGCGAAGACGGCGCCGGCGCCTCGTTTCAAGGCAGCCGGCAGGGCTTCGCCTGAGTGGAGGCTGTAGGCGCTTCCCATCGCCGACGCGAGCTTCAGGAACGAGCCCTGCTGGTGCAGCGGCACCTGCTGCATGTTGAAGCCTTCGTCGTGAGTCGTCTCGTCGCCGAACAGGTAGTAGACGCCTATGCCGTTGGAGAGCGGTACCAACGACGCCGCCAGCGCGTGCAAGGCGCCCGGGCCTATCGAGGTGAATACGGCGGCCATCTTGCCGTACTGCCAGCGGAGGGCCGCGGCCGCGTGCGAAGCCTCGACCTCGCTGTGCACGTTGAACACCTCGACAAGGCCTGCCTCGGCGTAGACCCTGAGCGCCTCGCCCAGGTCGGTGCTGCCGTGGCCGAATATCCCTATATACGTCCGGATGCCCTGGCGAAGCAATCCGAGCACCAGGGCTTCGCTCAGCGTCAGGTCCTGGAAGACATCGAGGGCTCCCGATGACAGCGCGGCATCGAGCCCGCCCGCTGCGGCTATCGACGCGGCTCTCTGTTCCCGCGGTCCCGACGCGCGGTTTCGCGGGGCGCCCGCCGTTTCCGCGCTCATCGGCCCAACCTCGCATCGACGGCGGCCGTTATCGCCGTCGCGCCCGTACCCAGGGCTTCCCTGAAACCAGGATACCCGAGCGCCGGCAGCACGACCTCGTCGGGAAGCGTCAGCACTATCTCGTCGAGGGCGCGGTGCGTCGACTTCGATATGCCGACGAGCAATTCCCTGGAAATCCGTTGCGGCTCCCGGCGGCGTTCCGGGTAGCCTTGGCCGAAATCGGGGGTGAACATGGAGTCGAAGACGAGCTTCAGGTTGACGTCGCCGGCCCAGCCGTAGCCCTGGTTCAATGGGAGGCTCACGCAGTTGCCGCCGTTGATGCGCGAAAACAGCCACGCGTCGAGCGGCGTCACTATATGCCCGCACGCCACGCCGGGGTACTGCAGGACGGAAATGAGGAAGCCCTGCCCGGTTCCGCAGCCGCCCACGACGAAATCGGCCCTTCCCGTCCCCAACATGAGGGCGGCCATCAGGCCCGTGTGGATATACGATAGTTCCGGCGACTCTCCGCTCTTCTTCATGCCGCAGTTGACGAGTTCGTGTCCGCGTCCCTCGAGCGCCGAGACTATGTCGGCGTTTCTGTCGGCGGCGCTCGTCTCGTTTATGATCGCTATCCTCATGGCTGACTCCTTGTCGTGGTCTTGGCGTTGTGGAGCAGGTCTTTCGCCGATTGGGCAATGCCCTGGGCGTCGAGCCCGTGCTTGGCGAAGATCAGGTCGTCGTCGCCTGATTCCAGGAAGATATCGGGGAAGCCCAGCCGGGAAACCAGGCAGGGAGCGAGTTCTGATACCACCTCGGCGACGGCCGAGCCGAAGCCCGCCACCCTCGAGTGGTTCTCCACCGTGACGATACAGCCGCATTCGCGGGACGCCTTTACGATAGCCTCCGCGTCGATGGGTTTGACCGTGCCGAAGTGGAGGACGCGGGCCTTGAAACCGGAGCGTTCCAGCAATTCGGCGGCTTCGAGCGCCCGGTGCGTCATCATCCCCTCCGACATGATCGCGACATCGCTACCAACGCGCAGCTCGACGGCGGCCCCGATGCGCGGCCGGTAGCTTTCTTCGAACAGGACGGGGAGTTCGCAACGCAGGGTCCGGAGGTAGACGGGGCCCCTTATTCCCATCGCGAGGTCGACCATCGCCCGCGTCTCGGTGGCGTCGGCGGGTGTCAGCACAATCATGTTCGGCATCGTGCGCATTATCGCTATATCCTCTATCGACGAGTGGGTGGCGCCGCCCCGGCCCGACGGGAGGCCGCCGTAGGCGCCGTTCAGCTTTACGTCGAGCTTGGCATGGGCGACCGAGACGCGTACCTGGTCGAGCGCCCGCGTCGCGACGAACACCGCGAAGGTCGACATCCACGGCCTGAGGCCGCACGCCGCCATTCCCGCCGCCATGCCTATCGCGTTCGCCTCGGCGATCCCGGTAGCGTAGAAGCGGTCCGGATACGCAGTCCTGAAACGGGATGTCTGCGTGGAGGTGCAGACATCGGGATCGAGGACCACCATATCGGGATACTTGACCGCGAACTCGACCAGGGCCTCGCCGAACGCGTTCCTCTGGGATGCCATCCTTGCGGCGCTCATGATTCCAGCTCCTTGATGGCCTGCTCGTATTCGGCATCGCCGGGAGCCTTGCCATGCCACTCGTACTTGCCTTCCATGAACGACACGCCCTTTCCCTTCACCGTCCTGGCTATGACGGCGACCGGACCCGAACCGGAACGGTCCCTGGCTTTTTCCAGCGCCTCTACCAAGGCCCCCATGTCATGTCCGTCGACCACCATGGTGTTCCAACCAAACGCTTTCCATTTAACGGCCAACGATTCAGCGCCGACAGCGCCGTCGGTAACCGTGGACAATTGGACTCCATTGCAGTCGACTATCGCTATGATGCCCGTCTGAGCGCGGGAGCCCGCGTACATCGCGGCTTCCCAGACCTGCCCCTCCTGGAGCTCACCGTCGCCCAGCAGCACGAATGTCCTGAATCCGCCGAGTTCGACCTTTCGCGCCGACGCGATCGCCATGCCTATGCCGACCGAAAGCCCCTGCCCCAATGAGCCGCTGGACATGTCAACGCCGGTCGCCTTGTGCATATCAGGATGCGCCTGGAGCGTAGTGCCGAGCTCATCAAAGGTTTCGAGTATCTGTACGGAAAAGTAGCCGCGCAGCGCAAGGGCCGCGTAATAGCCGGGAGTCGCGTGTCCCTTCGACAGGATGAAGCGATCGCGGTCGGGCTTGCCCGGGGAGGCAGGATCGATACCGCGCATGACCCTGAAATACAAAGCGGTGAGTATATCGGCTTCTGACAAAGACCCGCCCGTATGTCCCATGCCTGCCCGATGCGTCGTGTCGAGCACGAGTCGACGCAGGGCACGGCCAATCGATCGCATTTCATCGATGGAAAGAGTGGTGTTGGCTTCAACCGTATTCATAGTTGCGTATAATACAATTTCTTTGCTCTATTGTCAATCCCATTGAGAGTACTCTTGATATTGAGGCCATTCTGATTCTATAGTCTACAAATGCCAAAGACCGAAGGATCGATGATTCAGTCAGTCGAAAGAGCCCTCAGCCTCCTCGACCATATCGCGGACCATCCTGAAACCAGGTTCAGCCTGAGCGACCTGACAGAGTTCATGGGCCTGGACAAAAGCTCGGTGTTCCGCCTCCTTACAACGCTTATGAAGCACGGTCTCGTCAGGCAGGAAGACAAGCGAAAGACGTATCAGCTTGGTTATGGCATTTATTCCCTGGCGGCGGCCTTGCATGACCAGATCAAGCTCACCGAAATAGTCTCCCCTTTCCTGAAAAAATTGACGGTCCTCACGCACGAGAATGCCCATCTTGCGGTCCGCTCGGGCCTCAAAGCCGTATTCATCGACAGGGAACGCGGAACCAAACCGATATCGGCCAACACCAACATCGGGGACACCGAGGAATTATATTGCACCGCGGTGGGCAAGAGCCTGATCTGCGGCATGGACCACGAGGACCTTGTCAACCTTTACGAAGGCGTGCGACTGACGAGATACACCGACCGCACTATTGTCGATCTGGAAGCGTTGGCGGGCGAACTGGGTGTCACCGCAAAACGAGGCTACGCGATCGATGACGGCGAATACGAACCGAACGTCGTCTGCATCGCCGCGCCCGTCTACAACTACGAGCGAACGGTGGAAGCATCGATCGGCATATCGGGCCCGCGCGAACGCGTCGAGGCCCAACTGCCGGCGTTTATCGAGGCGATAAAAGCGACCGGGGAAGAAGTAAGCGCGTTGATGGGCGCCAACGGCAGGATACTGCCATGATCGGATTCATGCTAAAGAAGTGGTTCTACGATATATGGGACAATATGATCGCGCTGGCCTTGGTCAATATAGGCTTCCTGGTTTCGCTTGCGATCCCCTTGCTCGTGCCATCCGCCTTGTCGGCGCCGCCCATTCTTTCTTATGCAATCGCCGCCGTAGGCATCCTCTGGTGCGGTACGTACCTGAGCGCGACTTCCATGATGATGAGGCTCCTGTCCGACGGGAGAAATTTCAGCATCGGCGATTTCATCGCGGCGATAAGGATAAGTTATCTGGATGGCGCCATGACAGGCGCGATAGTCATCGGCCTGGGTTACTGCATCCTTGTCGCGATTCCGTTCTACCTCGGATCCGGATCCACCCTGGGCCTGGTAGCCGCCGCCACGCTGTTCTGGATGATACTACTCATAGTGCTCGCGATGCAGTTCCATCCTGCATTCCGGGCACGCGAACCCGGGATGCCCAGGGCGACTATACGAAAGTGCCTTGTGATGTTTTTCGACAACACATTTTTTTCTTTCGCGACGGCCCTGGCCAACGCCTTCCTGATCGCGGTATCTTTTTTCGTTGCGTTCATGCTTCCTGGCCCCGCTGGATGCCTCCTCTTGCTCGACGAAGCGGTGCGCCTGCGTATGATGAAGTACGATTACCTAGCCGCGAATCCAACGGCCGACAGGAGGCGCATACCCTGGGACGCTATCCTGGCCGAAGAAAAAGAACTTACGGGAACCCGGTCGCTAAAGCACCTGATATTCCCCTGGAAGCAATGAGCAATCCTATTCCGGGGGCGGACGCTTTTTAACCATCAGTACCTCGGCGATACCCTGGCGCGCGAAGTCGGGAAGGAGACCCGACTTCGCGTAGCCGTGCTTTTCATAGAAAGCCTGGGCAGCCGTGTTGAAGTCCGACACGAGCAGGCACCAGGGGCGGCCAACGCCGGCGGTCCGCGACTCGAACTCCGCGAGCAGCGCCGCGCCGATCCCGGCGCCGCGAACCGTCTCGTCGACGGCGATAAGCCGCAGGTACGGCGCCGACGAGAAGGCGCCCCTGGAGTCGATCCAGGCGAAACCGGCGAGCCTGCCAGAGTATTCGGCGACGAACATGTCTCCGCCCTTCCCGAGGGCGGCGCGCAGGGTCTCGGCCATCGCGTCGGGCTGGAAACCGTAGCGCTCGCCGATGACCGAGGCGCATACGATCGCCGCGCATCCCGCCGTATCCTCGGTTCGCATCGGCCGCATTGAGACAGCCGCGCCGCTCACGGTTCACCGTACAGGAAGCACGACACTTCGTGCCCGTCCTCGACCGGACGCAATGAAGGGGGCGAGAGGGCGCACTTGTCCATCGCCTGCGGGCAACGCTCCCGGAAGGGGCAACCCTTGTGCTCGACGCTCGGGGAGGGAACATCGCCTTTGAGGATGATCCGCCTCCTCCCGCGCTCCGTGACCGGGTCGGGGAGCGGCACCGCCGAAAGAAGCGCCTTCGTGTACGGATGCATCGGGTTCTTCGCCATAGTCGCCGAGTCGGCCGTCTCGACCACGCGCCCGAGGTACATGACGGCGATCCTCGTGCAGAAGTACTCTATTACGGCCAGGTCGTGCGCTATGAAAAGGAACGTGAGGTCGAAGTCCTTCTGAAGATCCTTAAGGAGGTTGAGGATCTGCGATTGTATCGACACGTCGAGCGCGGAGACCGGCTCGTCGGCGATCACGAGCTTGGGACCGAGCGCGAGGGCGCGCGCGATGCCTATGCGTTGCCTCTGGCCCCCCGAAAACTCGTGGGGATAGCGATTTGAAAAATCTGTGGACAAGCCGCAACGCTCCATAAGCGCCAGGGCCTTCCGCTGTATCTCGGCGTCGTCCATCGATAGTATCCCGCGCTTCGCGAATATACGCAGGGGCTCGGCGATGATGTCGCCGGCCTTCTGCCTGGGGTCGAGCGAAGAGTAGGGATCCTGGAACACTATCT
>CAZKJA010000095.1:0-10802 GCA_964552925.1 uncultured Treponemataceae bacterium | reverse complement strand
TTAGTGATTTTGCCTGATTTAACAAATCACTGTTGATTGTTAGGTTTGTTGGCTTCTTTGGTGCATCAAGATTATAACAAACAAGCATAATCAGCTCCTTTGCAAGAGATATGCATATAGTATATGTATATAGTATATTTGTCAAATCTAACAATCGCTTCAACCTGGTACCACTTCTCCGTCACCTCGTCTGCCGGCCGGAGTTCTATCCTGATATCAGAGCGGCGAGGATGGCCGCGTCCGAGGTGCCTACCTTGTTGGCCGCGTCCTTGAGCCTGAGGAACGCGATCTCGTTGGGCAACAGGCTCTGGTCCAGGATGACAATGCATCCTTCGCCGTCGTCGAGGCAAACCGAGCCCTGCCCGGGAAGCCCGTTATCCTGTACCGCCGTATCATATCCTCTCCAATGGCTTCAGCAGGGTTTCGGCGGTCGGGCGATCCGTCACCAAACCCTTTATTATTCCGCCTGCGAGGGCGCCTCGGATCGCGCCTAACTTCTCGGGTCCGAACGCGATGGCGACGACCATAGGCAGCCTCCTGATGCTTTCCCATTCCAGCGAGACCGTCTGATCCTCGAATGACATGGGGATGTAGTTTCCCGCGGCATCGTAGTAACGCATCAGTATGTCCCCGACCGCGCCTTTGGCTTCGAGTTCCCGCAGCTGTTCTTCCTCGATGTACTCGGTCCTCATGAGGCTCGAATCGCGCGCTATCGTGCCTAGTCCCACCAAGGCGATATCGACGGTCGCGGCGTGCTCCAGGGCCTGCCGTATCGACGGCTCACGGATCATCATGTCCTTGACGCGGCCGCTCCGCACCAGCACGGGCATGGGGATGCTTTCGACGGGGACGCCCAGTTTCTGCGCGAGTATCCACGAGACGCCGTACGGCAGGCCCGGCGCCAGGTAGGTCCCCGCGAGTTCGTTTATGCGATCGGGCCTGACGCCTGGCTTGCGCACGAACGGCAGTATCGAGTTCACCGTCGTGCTCCACGCGACGCCTATCTTGCATCCCTTGGTGATAAGCTTGTCGAGCAGCTCGGCTCCCGCCATGCCGACCGCTTCCTTGCGCTCGAGAGCGTCGGCCCTCGCGGGAGCGACCACGGCGGCCTTTAGCCGGTACCGTCGCTCGAGCGCCAACGCGAGGCTGTACAACTCGGGCATGGGCTTCTTGACGCTGATCTGAACGAGTCCGTCGTCGCGCGCCTTCTTGAGCATCCTGGTCACCGTCACCCTGGATATGCGCAGTTCGTCGGCGACCTCTTCCTGGGTCATCCCTTCCACGTAGTAGAGGTTGGCGACGATGAGCAATTCCTCTTCCGTGTACGCGCCCATCGTATACCCCGCCTTTCTACCTTGACTTGGAGAGCATACCGTCGCGGGAGTCGTTGCTTGCGGCCGTCATCCTATCAGCTCAAGGGCGCGCGAGAAGTCCTCGATAAGGTCATCGGGATCCTCGATGCCCACCGAGACACGCACGGTGGTTTCCCGGATTCCCGCGGCGAGTTTCTCCTGGGCGCTCAGGTTGTGGTGCGTCGTCGAGGAAGGGTGCACGATGAGCGACTTCACGTCGCCAAGCGATCCTGAAGGAGTGACGAGCTTCAGGGCGTCGATGAAGGCGAAGCAGCCCGCTTTGTCGGTAGTGGCCAGGTCGAAGCTGAGCATGCCGCCGTATTGGCCGGCCCTGAAGATGCTCCTTGCGACAGCGTGGCTGGGATGCGACGCGAGTCCCGGGAAGCGGAGGCGTTCTATACGCCGGTCGCCGTCGAGGAAAGACGCGAGCTCCTTTGCGGTATCGCAGTGCTGGCGCATCCGCAGGGCGAAAGTCTTTATGCCGCGCAGTATCAGGCTGGCCGAATCCGGGCCGAGCACGGCGCCCTGGGTACAGACTATATACTCGAGCGCGCCGAAATCTTCCGGGCTGCAGGTGATAGAGCCGCCGAGCGCGTCGCCGTGACCGTTCAGGTACTTCGTGAGGCTGTGCGTCTCGTAGTCGGCGCCGTTGAGGAAGGCACGGTACAGGTACGGCGTCGCGAAGGTGTTGTCGACGACGACCCGGGCACCCGCCGCGTGGGCCAGCGCGATTATCCTGGGCGCGTCGAGCACCGAGAGCGTCGGGTTGGTGAGCGTCTCGAAGAACACGACGCCGGGCTTCTCGCTGGCGATGAGCCGTTCCAGCGCTTCGACGTCGTTGAAGTCGGCGAACACGCAACGGGCTCCGTTGCGCTCGAAATTGTTGCGAAGGATATCGTAGGTGTTGCCGTATATCTCCCGGGAAGCAAGGACGGTCGTGCCGCCGCGCGCGCCGGCGGCTTGCAGCGCGGCGAAATTGGCGGCCATGCCCGACGCCGTCGATATGGTATTCCCTCCCCCGAGCAGGGTCGAGACGGCGCTTTCCAGCGCCGCGTTGGTGGCGTTGCCCCACCTCGAATACGCGTAGCCGTCGCGCTTGCCTTCGAGCATCTCCTCGAGTTGCGACACCCGTTCGAAATAATAGCTCGTCGCCCTGTATACCGGAATCACGCCCGGCCGGGAACCGGCGGGATGCGTCTCCTCGCCCGCGTGCACGCAACAGGTTCCGAGACTCGACCGCGCGCACGCGCTGTCCGCCGCCCGCCTTTGATCGCCGGCGCCTTTGGGTTCTTCCATTCAGCTTCCCTTCCCGTCCGCCGGGCCGCCGGACAGAGCCCGGAGCGCGAGCAGCGTCAAGAGCGCGCTGCCCCTGTACAGGATGCCGTCATCGATGTCGAAGAGGCTGTTGTGGAGCGGCCTCGCGATGCCGTCCTCGATCCCGGCGCCCAGCATGACGAACATCGATGGATAGACCGACGAGTACCACGAGAAATCCTCGACGCCCATGAACGGCTTCTGCTCGTACGAGCCCTCCGGCCCGAACAACTCGAGGCACGCGGCGGCAGCCAGTTTCGCCAGGGCCGGGTCGTTCCGCGTCTCCGGGACGTGGACGGGAATTTCCAGCTCGTAGCTTCCGCCGAGCGCCTCCGCCACCTTGAGCGCGCGCCCGAGCTCCGCTATGAATACGTCCCGTATGCCGGAATCGAATGTCCTGATGGTGCCGGTGATGCTCGCCGACTCCGGGATCACGTTCGCCGTCGTTCCCGCCTCGATAGTGCCGACCGACATCGTGCCGGCGGCCATAGGGTCTATCTTCCTCGAGCGGATCGCGTAGATGGCGCCGAGCACCTGCGTCGCCAGGTAGATGGGGTCGACGCTCTGGTGGACGAAGGCGTCGTGGCCGCCCTTGCCGTGTATCGTCGCCTTGAACATGTCGCCCGAAGCGGTGACCGCCCCGGAGACTATGCCGAAGCGGCCGGCCGGCGCGTCGGGGTTCACGTGAAGGCCGAACATAGCCGACACCTGCTCGAGGCAACCGGAGTCGATGATGTATTTGGCGCCGGATTTTCCGTGCCCGTCCGATCGTTCCTCGGAGGGCTGGAACACGAGGAGGACTTCCCCGCCCAATTCCGCCTCGACCGACTTCAGGTACTCAGCGGCGCCCAGGAGCATCGCCGCGTGGGCGTCGTGGCCGCACGCGTGCATGACGCCCTCGTGGATCGACGCGTAGTCGCGGCCGCCCGTCTCCATTATGGGCAACGCGTCGATGTCGGCGCGCAGGGCTACGCGCGGCAGGCCGGAGCCGAGGGTGGCGACTATGCCCGTCCCGCCGATTCCCGACACGTAGCGTATCCCCAGCCTGTCGAGGACGCCGCGTATGTACGCGGACGTCTTGGTCTCCGCGAATCCCAGCTCCGGAATCCTGTGCAGGGCGCGCCGGTGCGCGCGTATGTCGCCCGCGAGCGCCTCGAATGAGGCCCTGAGAGCGGAAACCCGGCCTCCGCGCGCCTTTCGTCGGCCCGAAGCGTTGTCCGCCATCATCATTCCTCCAGAGCGTCCATCGCGGCGCCGTTCATCGCTTTCTTGAGCGCGATGACCGAGTCGTGCCACGGGATCACGAGCTTCTCCGCCCATGACGCCGCCGCGTAGAACAGCATCGAGAACGCGACGATGATCAGTATCGAGGCCCACACGTGGCGGGAGTCGAGGCTCGCGGTCGCCCCCTGGCTCATCACGAAGCCCAGGCCCCGGTCTGATCCCAGCCATTCGGCGACAGTGACCGCGAGCACCGAGCTCGCCGAGGTCATCTTGAGCGCGGTAAAGGTCATAGGCAGCGCGCGGAACACGCGCAAACGCGTAAACACCTGCGTCCCCGAGGCGTTGAGGCTCTTCATCAGCTCGAGCTCCGACGGGGACACCGACTTGAGCCCCTCGTGGACGTTGACCATGGTCGGGAAGAACACGATCAGCACGACTATGAGCATCTTCACCGCCTGGCCGGAACCGAACACCGACTCGAGAAGCGCGTTGTCGCTCCCGGCTACCATGTCCGACAGGGTGTAGCGTATGCGTAACAGAAGCGGCGTTATCGCTACGAGGGGTATGCTCCGTATCACGAGGAACATCGGCATCAGCGCCTTCTCCAGCGGCTTTACGTACGTGAACAGGACGGCGAAGGCTATGGCGAAGGCGTTGCCGACGAAGAACCCGGCGAGCGCCGCCGACAGCGTGGCCTGCGCGTGGTACCAGAAGAACGCGGGCCCGCCCCGCCGGTTCTTCGGGGTGGTGCCCAGGATCGTCATTATGCGCGAGGGCTTCGGCACGGCCATAGCCGAGAACGCGTTCAGTTCGATCGTGCGCCCTGTCGCCTTCTCTATCGTCCTGGATACGGCGTCGAGGTTGTCCTGGTTGGAGAATACAAGTTCCCACGAGAAGAGTATCAGGAGTATGGCGGCGATGTTTATCCAGAACGCCTTCTCCCCGTAAAAGGCCCGCTTTGTGGATATCATGATTCCCTCACGCTTCCTCCCCAGGGGATGCATACGCGCTCGAGGACCCTGATCGTCCAGTAGAACATGATCGACAGCAGCGCGGAGACGAGCATGGCCGCCCACAGGTCCAGCACGCGCGTGCCGAACATGAACGTGACGACGAGCGCGCCCAGCCCGTCGACCGCGTACATGTATTCGCTGATGATCGCGGCGAGTATCGCCCCCGAGGCCGATATCTTGAGGCCAGCGAAAAGGTACGGCAGCGACGACGGCAACCTGACCTTCCAGAATATGTCGACCTTCGAGCCGTTGAGCGAGTGCATAAGCTCTATCGTCGTCGCGCTCACCGAAGTGAGGCCCTGCACGGTGTTTATGAGGACGGGAAAGAACGAGGCCAGCGCGACTATCGTGATCTTGGAGGCCGCGCCGGTGCCCAGCACGCCGTTGAGTATGGGCAGGAGCGCCATCAAAGGCAGACTCCGTATGACGAGAGTGTGCGGGTAGATCGTCTTGGCGAATGTCGCGTTGTAGACGAAGGCCACCGAGCACAGGAGCCCGAACGCGCTGCCGAAGGCGAAGCCCAGGACGGCGTTCGATACCGTCGTTCCCATGTTCGTCGCGAGGAGCGGGAACGCGATGAAAACCTGAGCCGCGATGAGGCTCGGCCTCGGCAGCACGAAGGCCAGGGAATCGCCGACGAGGACTTCCCACGCCCACAGGAGCGCGGCCATCGACAGCCATGGAAGCGCCGCCGAAAGGAGCGCCCGGGGCGTATGCCAGGCCCCGCGCAAGCCGGCAGGTCGTAAATGAAACTTCATCGGACCGAACCCGGCCCGGAGGACGCTGGCGCCGCCAGCGGCGACGCCTCGCGCGCGGCGTATTCCTCCGCGTCCATCAGTTTGCGCAGCGACTTCGCCATCAGCTGCCGGATCTCGTTGGTGTACTTGAAGCAGGCGGCGTCCTGCTTCAGTTCCAGGTTGCGCGGCCTCGGCAGGTCTATCCTGATGTCCGCGATCAACTCCCCTGGCCTCGTCGAGAACACGAGCACCCGGTCGGAGAGGAATACCGCCTCCTCTATCGAGTGCGTCACGAACAGTATGCTCGCGTCGGTCTCGCTCCAGATGCGCAGGGTCTCGATGTTCATCCTGTCCCTGGTTATCTCGTCGAGCGCCGCGAAGGGCTCGTCCATGAATATCAAGGGCGGGCTCATAACCAGAGCTCGGGCCAGGGCGACGCGGTGCCGCATGCCGCCCGACAGCTGGCCGGGCGTTGCCTCCTCGAAACCCGACAGGCCCACGAGGGCGAGCATCCCGGCAGCCTTTTGCCGTGTTGCCTTCCTGTCCCACGAGCCCTTGTTCAGTTCCATCGGCAGCATCACGTTCCTGATGACCGAGCGCCACGGAAACAGCACCGCGTCCTGGAAGACAAACGAGTACTTCTGCTGTTTTCGGGCTTCTCCGGGAGCGAGGCCGCACACTTTGATGTCGCCCGAATCCCTGGGCAGGAGCCCGCCTATCAGCCTGAGCAGCGTCGACTTGCCGCAACCCGACGGTCCTATGAACGACACGATCTCGTGGTCGCCGACCTCGAAGCTTATATCATGCAGGGCGTCGAAGCGCTCGTCGTTGATGACGAACGACTTCGAGACCCCATTCAGTACGACGCTGCTCATGCGCTCTCCCCCGGGGAAAAATGAATGCCGGGCAAGGCGCCCGGCTATCGCTCGAATCGGTTCAGATCATGTCCAGGATCGCGGTCGTGACCAGGTCACTCACCTTGGGCACCTTCTCGATCTCGCCTATGTCCGCCATTATCTTGACGGCGCTTTCCCAGTCCTCGAGGTTCGAGTACAGGAGGCCCTTCTTCATGGTCAGCGCCGATTCCATGAACGGAATCTGGTCCTTGCACTGGTTTATCTGCTGCTGCAGCTTTGTCCCGTACTTGGGCGCCAGCGTCTGGGTGATCTTGTCGCAGACAGAGGCCATCCCCTTTTCCGAATTGGCGAACCTCCAGCCGTCCCTGGTCGCGCCGAGGAAGCGCTTGGCGTGGTCGGCCTTCTCCGTCAGGTAAACCGGTTTGGAGACATAGAAGTTGCCCGGAACCTTGTAGCCCCATTCGTACGAGTCGATGGTGCCGATCTTGTAGCCGCGGTCGCGTACCGTGCCCGGCTGGTTGGTAAGGAAACACCAGATGGCCTGTACCGTGCCGTCGAGGAGCGGCGAAAGGTCGAAGCCCGTGCTGACGATCTGGAAATCCCGTTCGGGGTCGAGGCCCGCCTTCGCGCACATGACGCGCCAGGGCAGGTTGACGCCGCCGGTGATGCCGACGCGCTTGCCCTTGAGGGCCGCCGGGCCGGCCGAGTAATCGGCGCCCTTCTTCCCGTCGGGGTATTCGGTGATGTACGCGAGGCCGGCCGGGCTCCTCTGGAACACCGTCGCGAACGACTTGAGCTTAATGCCCTGGCTGACGGCCTTGACCAGGTCGACCGACGAGGACATCTCGCCCAATTCCGCCCCGCCCGAATCGATGACCGCGCCGCCCAGGATCCCGGGGCCGCCGGGCATCATGTTCACGTTGAGCTTCTGCTTGGCGTAGTAGCCCTCGTATATCGCCGCGTACACGCCGCCCACCTGCACGTCCGGTATCCAGGACGGCTGGAAGCGGAGGTTGATTATGCCAGAGGCATCCTGCGCGAACGCGCCGAAGAGCGGGGAGGCGAATGACGATCCTACCACGCCCGCGGCACCCAGCATCGCGGTTCTCTTCAGAAAGTCGCGCCTTGAAAGCTCGTTGTCCATGAAGCTACCCATCCAGACTCCTCCTTGCTGCTTCGCCAGAAATATAGTAACTGTACATTTGTACAGCCCTGTACTATTTATGCAAAATGATAAGGCGAGTCTCGAGGCTTGTCAAGTAATATTTACATGACTCGTATCGTATCGGCTATTTTCCGCGCGGAATCCATGATGGCCGCCGCGTCGACCGTCGTCATTTCCCGGTTTCGCATGACGACCCTCCCGTCGATGACGACGGTCTCGACGTCCTCGCGGCCTACGGAATACACCAGCTGCGCATACACGTCGTACAGGGGCACCAGGTGTGGCGCGTCGGCCCGGACGACTATGACGTCAGCCGCCTTGCCGGTCTCCAGCGAACCCGTCCTCTCGCCCAGGCCCATGGCGCGCGCCGCCTCTATCGTCGCCATCGCGACGACATCGGGCGCCTTGAGCAGCGTCGTATCCCCGCGCTCGCATTTCTGCAAGCTCGCCGCGAGGCGCATCGCCAGCCACATGTCCAGGTCGTTTCCGCTCATCGAGCCGTCGGTGCCGAGCGATACCCGCACGCCCGCTCCTAGCATCGAGGCGACCGGCGCTATGCCCGAGGCGAGCTTCAGGTTGCTCATCGGGTTGTGCGCGACAGAAGTCTTACCCGCCATCAGGCCCATCTCCCAGTCGTCGACGTGGACGCAGTGAGCGAGCAGCGAGCGGCCGTCGAGGTAGCCCAGGCCGTGCAGCAGCCGGACCGGCGTGGTACCCGAGCGCGCCTGCATCTCGGTGCGCTCCGCCAGGGTCTCCGCTACGTGCAGGTTTACCATCACGCCGTGCCGGTCCGCGAGCGCCTTCACGCGGGAGAGCTCCTCGGGCGAATCGGTTTGCGTGCCGTGCGGCATCATCATGGGCATGACGAGCCGGTCGCCGGCGTAGCGTTCGACGAAGGCGCTCGCCGCAGATTCCCGCTGCCGAGCGTCGAGCCCGTCGGGGAGCGAATCGCCGGCGATGAACACCGTCCCGCACGCGAGCCGGAACCCGAGCCGCCTGGCGGCCTCGGCCGTGGCCTCCGGGAACCAGTACATGTCGACCGCGCCGGTGACCCCGCCCTGGATCGATTCGATCATCGCGAGCGTCGACGACATCGCCACGGTCTCCGCCGAGAGCGCGGCCTTCTCTATGCCCCAGACCTTGCCGAGCCACGGCCCGAGAGGAAGGTCCTCCGCCAGACCCTTGAAGACCGCGGTGGCCAGGTGCGTATGCGTGTTGACCAGGCCGGGCATCACGATGCCGCCGCCCGCGCGTACCGTCTCGGCCGCCTCGAAGCGCGAGCGCATTTCCTGGCTGGTCCCGACCCCGACTATGACTCCCTTGTCCACCGCCACGGCGCCGCCTTCGACAACGCTGCGGCCGGGATCCATAGTGACGACCATGCCGTCGACAATGAGCAGATCTATCGCTTGCTTCATGTGCCTACCCTCGCGCGGACACAATGAGGTCGTTTCATGGGGCTGTCAAGTTCGCCGCTTCGCCTTACGCGCCGTAGTATCGCTTCGGTTCGAACGGCGGGAAGGTGCCTTCATCGGTCACGAGCCCGGCGATCGGTAATTTTCATTTTGCGGGAGGAGCGGCTTTTCCGCTTTTGAAACGATCCAGTTCATCGAGGCGCTCTCCCATTATGGGGGACGCTCCACCCATGATATGGGTATACAGCGTCATTTTGGCCGCTGCTTCCAGAACCTCGAGCCGGTCAAACGCTTTGAGCAAGGTTGGACCGGCTGCGAGCACGCCATGATTTTCCATAAGGAAAACATTCGATCCCTTGACCTTTTCCGCCACTATCTCGGCAAGCTGCCTGGTTCCCATAAGGGCATATTCAGCCCATGCGGGTCGCCCCAAAACCGCATAAGCCTCGGCGGTAAGGGTGGTGAGTATGGGGGCTTTCATCGCCGCGAAACTCGTGGCGGTCACAGGATGCGCATGGACTATCGCCTTGATATCAGCTCTGGCATCGTATACCAATCGATGCATTTCGGTTTCTATGCTCGTCTTCAACGTCGGAGTCAGATTCTCTCCTTCAGGGGAGATCATGCAGATCTGGTCTCCGGTTATTCTTCCTTTATCAAGCGCGGATGGAGTGATAAGCATATATCCGGTGGGCGTTTTCACGCTAAGATTCCCCCCCGAACACGTTGTAAGTCCATGCTCGTACAAACGGCGCATGAAGTAGGCAAGCTCTTCCCTTTCAACCGCGAAACTCTTGTACAATTCCAAAGTGTCCATGATGCCCCTTCTTATTTCTTTCCCCATGCGTCGGGGAGGTTCTTGCCAGACATATACGCGTCAATGTTCCTCAATACCATAAGCGACTGATGCCGTATCACATCGACTGACGCGCCTCCGATATGGGGGGTTGCTATGACATTGTCAAAGGAGAGCAGTTCGCAGCCTGCCTGCAAAGGTTCGCTCTCGAATACATCCAACGCGGCTCCGGCTATCAGCCTGTCGCGTAGCGCCATCACCAAGTCAGGCTGATTGATCAGCGCTCCCCTTGCGGTATTTATCAAATACGCGGATCTCTTCATCCTCCCGAAAGAAGCAAGATTGAATATGCCCCTGGTCTCATTGCTTGTTTTCGCATGGAGGGATAGATAATCGGACTCCGCAAGAAGCGATTCAAAATTGACCGAACGGCAACCGGCATCCTTCGCGCTCTTCTCATCGACGAATGGATCGAATGCGATGACTTGCATGCCAAGGGCGATGGCCCTGCTCGCGACCAGCCTGCCGATATATCCCAGGCCGAAAATTCCGAGCGTCGCCCCGGAGATTTCATGACCCCGGAAATCGATATACGGACGCCTCTCAAGCCGTGGGTTCGACCAAATCACGTCATCTGGATTGTTGTTGGCGGGTACTCCCGCCGGCAGAAGGTAATTGCCGGATTTGAGAGCATGGAAGGCCTGTGGAATGTTCCGTGCGCATGCCAGGATTAGCCCGATGGTGAATTCGGCTACGGCTATGGCATTTCTTCCGGGGGCGTTTGACACTAGAATGTTGGACCCAGAAGCGACAGCCATGTCCACATTCGATGGCGTCGTCCTCACGCTTGCTATGAGCTTGAGGGACTTGGCCGAGGCAAGGGCCTTCCCTGAAAATGGCTGCGCCTCGATAATCGCTATTTCCGGATC
>CAZKJA010000094.1:9914-10827 GCA_964552925.1 uncultured Treponemataceae bacterium | reverse complement strand
AAGGGCTTCGAGCTTGCGCTGTCCGCCAAGGCATGAGGAGAGTCCCGCATGAAACCAGAAGATGCTATAAAAAAAGATAATGACGAATGGGAAGCCGGGGTCGAGAAGTCGCTCGTCAAATTCCCTGAGCGAAAAGAGGCGTTCACTACCGGCTCCAAGTCGCCCGTAAAGCGACTCTATACGCCACTCGATAATTCGACGCGCGATTACTCGCGGGATATCGCCTTCCCCGGCGAGTTTCCGTATACGCGAGGTGTGCAGAACACTATGTACCGGGGCAGGCTATGGACGATGCGGCAGTACGCCGGCTTCTCGACCGCCGAGGAGTCGAACAAGCGCTACAAGTTCCTGCTCGCGCAGGGCACTACCGGCCTGTCGGTCGCCTTCGACCTGCCGACCCAGATAGGCTACGATTCCGACCACGCGCTTTCGCAGGGCGAGGTCGGCAAGGTAGGCGTCGCGATAGACTCGCTCGCCGACATGGAGCTCCTTTTCGACGGCATACCGCTCGACAAAGTATCCACATCGATGACGATAAACGCCCCCGCGGCCGTCCTCCTCGCGATGTACATAGCTGTCGCCGGGAAGCAGGGAGTTCCGGCAGACAAGCTCGAAGGCACGATACAGAACGACATCCTCAAGGAATACATAGCCCGAGGCACCTACATCTTCACTCCCGAGCCGTCGATGCGGCTCATTACCGACATCTTCGCGTACTGCTCGAAGAGCGTTCCCAACTGGAACACCATATCGATCTCGGGCTACCACATCCGGGAAGCGGGCTCGACGGCCGCGCAGGAAGTCGCGTTCACGATAGCCGACGGGATCGCCTACGTCGATGCGGCGGTCAAGGCGGGGCTCGACGTCGACGCCTTCGGGCCGCGCCTGTCGTTCTTCTTCAACGCCCACAACG
>CAZKJA010000094.1:0-9904 GCA_964552925.1 uncultured Treponemataceae bacterium | reverse complement strand
CACAACGACCTGTTCGAGGAAGTCGCAAAGTTCCGCGCGGCTCGCAGGGTGTGGGCGACCATAATGAAGAACCGGTTCGGCGCCAAAAACCCCAAGAGCCTTTCGCTGCGGTTCCACACGCAGACCGGCGGCTCTACACTCACCGCCCAGCAGCCGGACAACAACGTCGTCCGCGTCGCGATCCAGGCGCTCTCCGCCGTGCTCGGCGGTACCCAGTCGCTGCATACCAACTCGAGGGACGAGGCGCTCGCCTTGCCGAGCGAGGACTCGGTGCGCATCGCGCTCCGCACCCAGCAGATAATAGCGTACGAATCCGGCGCAACGGAGACTATCGACCCGCTCGCCGGCTCGTACTACGTCGAGAGCCTGACCGACCGCATCCAGCAGGAAGCTGAGGCGTATATAGCGACGATCGACGGACTTGGCGGCGCCGTCAAGGCGATCGAGAAGGGCTATATACAGCAGGAAATCCAGGACGCGGCGTACGCATACCAGATGGACATAGAGTCGGGCGAGCGCGTCGTCGTCGGCATGAACAAGTTCCAGGTCAAGGAAGGGCCGCCCAAGGGCCTGCTGCGCGTCGACCCGATAATAGGCGAGCAGCAGAACGCCAAACTGAAGACCCTCAGGGCGGGCAGGGACAATGTCCGCGTCGGCTCAGCCCTCGTTGCCGTCAGGAAAGCCGCCGAAGGAACCGACAACCTTATGCCGCCTATCCTCGAGGCGGTAAAGGCGTACGCGACCCTCGGCGAGATATGCGACGAGATGCGCGCCGTATTCGGCGAATACCAGCAGAAGGTAATACTCTAAGGTGGGTGCACAAATGGAACGCAAGATACGGGTTATCGTCGCCAAGCCGGGACTCGATGGACACGACCGCGGAGCCAAGGTGATAGCCCGCGCCCTCCGGGACGCGGGCATGGAGGTCGTCTATACCGGCCTGCGCCAGACTCCGGAGCAGATAGTCTCGGCCGCCATACAGGAAGACGTCGACGTGATTGCGATGAGCATACTCTCCGGCGCGCACAACCACCTGTTCCCCCGGGTGATGGAACTGCTCAGGGAAAAGGGCGTCGACGACGTGCTCGTGATAGGCGGCGGGGTGATACCCGACGAGGATATACCGGGACTCAAGGCCGCAGGAATCGCCGGGGTCTTCACTCCCGGTACCCCGACGACTGTGACGATAGACTTCATCAAGAACAACCTGAAGCGCGGAGCCTGAGAGCGTGGATGGATCGGCAGTCTCCGTCGAGCGTGTCCGTTCCGGAGACCAGCGGGCCGTCGCCCGCCTTATAAGCATGGTCGAGCGGGAGGATCCCAATCGCCTCGCCGTGCTCAAGGCCTTGCACGCGTACGGCGGCAAGGCGCATATAGTCGGCATCACAGGGCCTCCCGGGGCCGGCAAGAGTACGCTCACCGACAAGATAATAGGCATCCTCAGAGAGCGGGGGCGGCGCGTCGCGATACTCGCGGTAGATCCGTCGAGTCCTTTCACCGGGGGCGCCATCCTGGGCGACCGGATACGTATGCAGCGGCACGCGACGGACGAGGGAGTATACATCCGCAGCTTCGCGACGCGGGGCCACCTCGGAGGCCTTTCGCAGGCCGTGTCTGAAGCCACAAGGGTACTCGACGCGGCGGGGTACGACGACATCGTCATCGAGACCGTCGGCGTGGGCCAGTCGGAGGTCGACATCGTGCGCTTTGCAGACACCGTCGTGCTCGTGTCGGTACCTGGGCTCGGCGACGACATCCAGGCCATCAAGGCCGGCGTTATGGAGATAGGCGACGTGTTCTGCGTCAACAAGGCCGACAAGGGCGGCGCCGAGCGCGTAGTCCGCGAGATACGCTCGATGCTCGAGACCGCGGTACTGAACGGCGCCGTCACAAGGTTCTCAGCGCTGTACGAGGCGCGCGCGGCCCTCGTGCGCGGTTCGCAAAAAGGCGACGTGAAGCCAGACAGGCGGCAGGTCGAAGCGGAGGCGGCGGAGCCTGACCCGCTTGCAGATCAGGGCGTATCCCACCATGTCAAGGCGCGGTTGCCCGGCCACCCTGGCCTGGAGATCCCGCCGGTAGTTGCCACTGTGGGCGAAACCGGGCAGGGTATCGCGCGTCTCGTAGACGAGATCAAGGCGCACGAGGCAACGCTCGTGGCCACAGGCTTCCTGCGCACAAGGCGGGAGGAGAACCTCGCCTGGGAACTCGGGCGCGGCGCGGCCGGGCGGGTTATAAAGAGGCTGGAGAGGGATGGCCGCAAGGGCTTCATAGAGGAACTGTCACGATCGGTATTGGACAAGCGCATCGATTTCTACGACGCGCTCGACGCGCTCGAAGGTGAACTGACGCGGAGCTGAGCCGCTTTCGCATGGATGCCAAGGAGGAAACGCATGGTCATCAAGCTGGATCACATAGGAATCGCCGTCTCGAATCTGGAGGAGAGCATCAAGGTGTACACCGACTTGCTCGGCATGAAGCTGCAGGGTACCGAGACCGTCGAGGAACAGAAGGTGAAGACCGCCTTCCTGCCGCTCGGCGAGACGGAGATTGAACTCCTTGAATCGACGGCGCCCGACGGTCCGATCGGCAAGTTCATAGAGGCGAGGGGACAGGGTGTCCAGCACCTCGCGTTCAGGGTCGACGACATCGAGGCTACCTTGGCCGAACTCAAGGCGAAAGGCGTAAGGCTTATAGACGAGAAGCCGCGCTACGGGGCCGGCGGCGCCAAAATTGCGTTCTTGCACCCCAAGTCGACAAACGGCGTCCTTATCGAGCTGTGCCAGCGCGGTTGACCGCCTGTCACTAAGCCTTGTTCATCTGATAGAGGGGCGTCGCGCCCGTCAGTATACGCAGCAGCTCCTCGGCCGCCTTGCGCTTCAGGTCGCGCTCCGCCTCCGCGGAATGCCAGGCCATGTGCGGCGTGCAGATGAAGTCGGGGTGCGCCAGAAGCGGGTGGGTCGCATGCATCGGCTCAACCGCGAGCACGTCGAGGGCTACGCCGGACAGGGCGCCGCCATACAGTGCCTTGGCGAGCGCCGTCTCGTCCACGATTCCGCCGCGGGAGGTGTTGACGAAGACGGCGCCCGGTTTCATCATTGCTATGTGCCGTTCGTCGAGCATGTTCCTGGTCTCGTCGTTCAGCGGGCAATGCACCGATACCGCGTCCGACTCCGCCAGGACGGCTTCCAGCTTCTCGATGCGGATGCCGGCGGGTACCAGCTCGCGGGGGATGTAGGGATCCCAGGCTACCATGTTCATGCCCAGTGGCTGAACCTTCCGCGCGAGCGACATGCCTATACGCCCCAGCCCCACGATTCCCAGGGTCTGGTCGCGAAGGCGGCCAATCGGGCGCATCCGCCTGAAGTCCCATACACCCGCCTTGACAAGGGCGTCCGCCCGGTACACTTTCCGTAGCAGGTTGAGGAGCAAGGCCAACGCGTGGTCCGAGACCTCGTCGGTACCGTAATCGGGCACGTTGCTTACTATCACTCCAGCCTCCGCGGCCGCCGCCAGGTCTATGTTGTCCACCCCGACGCCGTACCGGACTATACCCCTGCACGAGAGCTCCTTGAGGACGGAAGCGGTGATAGGGGCGTATTGTACCAACAAGCCGTCGGCTCCGTTGCAGTGCTGAACCAGGTCGGATTCTGTCCTGCACGAATGCAGCGATACCGGACCGAAAGCCGGTTCCAGTATCGCGCGTTCGATATCGACTGACTCATGGTCGCAATCGCTTATCATCGCCCGTGACGTGCTTGCCATCGGATCCTCCGTGAGTATCTGGGTTTGTTTGTCTTTCAAAACCGCGCGGCCGGGTTGTCCAACCGCGCGTTATTACATTATCGGCCTTTGGGGCTGTAGAGGTAGTCGAAATAATCCATTTTTGTAGATAGTGTCTTTGTAAAGTTCGGCATTGTCTGGCGGTACGACTCTATCGCGCGCCAGAAATCGAAGAATGAGCGGTCGCGTCCGTACGCGTCGGCGTAGATCCTGGTGGCCGTGGCGTCGGCGGTACCCTTGAGCGTCTCCGCCTTTTCGTACGCCTTCGACAGCACCGAGCGCTGCTCGTTCTCCAGCTTCCCGAGCCAGTCGGACTTCTTGCCTTCGCCGAAGGAGCGGAAGGCCTGGGCGATCTGGTTGCGTTCCTTGATCATGCGGTTGTACACGCTCTCGGTCAATTCGTCGCTGTACCTGATCTGCCTGGGTACGACGTCGAGGATCTCTATCCCATACTCGGGGGTGAGCTGGCGGGCCATGTCGAGCATCTCCTGCGATATGCTCCGGCGGCCTTTTTCTATAATCTCGTACGACGACTGCGTCTGCGTCAGCTGACGGAGCGAGTCGGAACCCTCGGCGTCGCCGGTCTCGAAGGTTTCCCGCGATGTCGACTTCAGGATGTCGTTCGTGTTGCGGACAGCCTCCCGGAGGTAATTAGAGGAAACGACAGTGCGCACCGCGCTGTCGATCACGTCGTCGAGCTTGCCGAAGGCGCCGGTCATCGTTGATACCGATTGATAGAATTGCTTCGGATCCGATATGCGCCAGCGGGCGGTCGAGTCGACCCATATGAACTGGTTTTCCTTGGTGGGGATGCGCTGGGCTTCCCCGTCCCAGGACATTACCTTCTTCGGGTAGATGACTACATTGTCTATGAACGGCGTCTTCAGCTTGAGTCCGGCGACGTTTTCCACCTTGGTGATCTGTCCGAACCTGACAACGAGCGATTGGTAGCCTTCATTCAGGATATAGAACGGACCCATCATGACAAGCAAGACGACGAGGATTACGACGACAACCAGAGCGGTTATAAGCTTTTTCATCGGTTGCCTCCTACCACGGCCCCGATACTCTTGATGGGCAGGAAATTACCCAGGCTGCTGTCGATCAACTCGACTCCCTTTTCGTCGGCGAAGACGGATTCTATCATTTCGTAGTACAGGCGGTCACGCGTGACATCGGGCGCCTTCCTGTATTCCTCGTAGACCGCCTTGAACCTGGCGACGTCGCCGTTGGCCCTGTTGACGCGTTCGGCGGAATAACCCATGGCCACCTGGACCAAGGCGTCAGCCTGGCCGGTCGCCTTCGGGATTTCCTTGTTGTATGCTTCCTTGCCTTCGCTTATAAGCCTGTTCATGTCCTGGATCGCCTTGTTGACGTCCTCGAACGCGGCTTGGACGCCTTGGGGGGGGACGATGTTCTGCAGCTTGACCGCTATGATCTCTATGCCCAATTCGTAGCCCTTGAGCGTGCTGTTCATCAGTTGCATGCCGGCCTGCTCTATTTCCACGCGTTGCGAGCCCATGACGTCGAGTATCGTCCTGTCGCCGACGAGCATGTTGATGACCGATTGGCTGATATCCCTGATAGTCTTGCTTCGGTCCTCGACCTTGAAGAGCCAAGCCTGCGGATCGCTTATCCTGTATTGGATGATCCATTCGACGTCCACGATGTTGAGGTCGCCGGTGAGCATCGTCGACTCTTCCGGATACGCACGATCCTCGTACCGCGTCTGGACGCCTGCCTGGGCCGTCCTGAAGCCGAACTGCTCGGTCTGGACGACGCGCGTCTTGACGTTGAAGTTCTGCTGGATTCCCAGGGGCATCTTGAAGTGCAAGCCCGGCTCAGCGATCTTGCTGAACTTCCCGAGCGTCAAGACCACCGCCTGTTCAGTCTGGTCGACGACGAAAAAGCTTGTCGAGAACAGAGCTATGACCGCGACGGCGATGACTATCAGCACGATAGTGACGGCCTTGATGGGGCCGCGAATCGGCGTAACGTTTCTGTCTGCCATGTATCCTCCTGCCTTCTTGTAGGGTACCGCCGTACACCATCGTAATCAAGCCGGGTGGCCAGCTTTTTGACACCCGGAAGCCGGATCGGCCAGCATCGTGTCCAGCACACGGAGAATTTCCTTGCCGAACAGTCCCGAGAGGACGGTTCTCGCCCGATCCGGCAGTGGCGCGACGATACAGACCGGCACTGGGCCGGCCACGCCGGCGGGAATGCCGAGCGCTGCGCAGTGAAGTATGTATCCCCCACGCATCGGGAGTCCGCCGTATTTGGCATCCCCCGCCAGCGGATGTCCATGGGCGGCGGCCTGGACCCGTATCTGGTGTGTCCTGCCGGTGTCCAGGCGAATGCTCGCCAGCGTCAACCCGTCCCGGCGGAAGACCGGGCGCGCATGGGTGACGGCGCATTTGCCTCCGTCGCCTACGAAGCTGGTACCCGTGCCGGAATCCCGACGCAGGGTGTCGTGCCAGGTCTCCGCGCGGGCCATTTCCCCCGACAAGAGCGCGAGGTACGTCTTTTCGACGAGGCCCGACCGCAACGCCTCGCTGAATTTCGCCGCGCCGGCGGAACTCGCGGATACGGCCAGGGCGCCGGAGGTATTCCTGTCAAGCCTGTGCAGCGGCGCCGGCGAAAAAGCGAGCGAGGAGGTTATCAGCGCCGCAAAGTACGCACGCGCGGCTTCGTCGATGCCGCCGGGGCCGTGCGTGAGCACACCGCGCGGCTTGTTGACGAGCGCCAAGTCTGGCGTCTCGAGGAGGATCATCCCGGCGAAACGAATCGATTCGGCAGCCTGGGCTTTTTCGTCTCCGGCGCCAGGCACGCAAGGATTCGAGGCGGTAGTGTCCACGTCTCTCGATGCCATGCGCACTTCGAGGATATCGCCAGCACGTGTCTTCGCGGCACCTTTGACCTTCACACCCGACAGGATGACGGCTTTTTCCCTGAACAGCCTGTAGATTGCCGAAAGCGGCATTTCCGGCAGGAGCTTTCGGAGTATCCTGTCGATGCGGCGATCCGCGTCATTGGGTCCAAGTACGAATTGCCGTACATGATATTTCACCGGATGGCGTCCTCTGTTTGGAAAGTCGGCGATAAATTCATCAGAATGCACCGCATGGCTTGACAAGGATTACAATTATAAATGAAATTCCAGCGATGGAATATCGGTGAATGCGGAATTTTGCCTTGTTATTGAGAAACGACGTATTCCTCTCGGCGTCCCTGAGCCTTTTCATGGCTCAATTCATGAAGGCGCTTATAATACTGCTCACAAAACGCAAGGCGGGCTTGCACGAAATCATATCGACGCTGATCTGGAGAACCGGAGGCATGCCGTCGAGCCACAGCGCGCTGGTGATCGCCATCACGACATCGATCGGGCATTCGAGCGGGGTGTACTCGGATGTATTCGTGCTTTCCTTTTTTTTCTCGTTGGTAGTCATTCGTGACGCCATGGGAGTGCGCCGTGCCGCCGGCGTACAGGCACGGACTCTGAACGCGCTGGGAGCGAGGCTGTCGAAGCGTCTGCACATACCGTTCAAGCCCGTCAAAGAAATAAATGGTCATACATTCCCGCAGGTGCTGGCGGGGAGCCTCATGGGTTTCTTCATCGCCTTGGCGGTGAATACATTGTAATGGCGTGAATCCCAAAGTCCGCATCCGTCTTCTGGTCGGGACCGCTTTGGCCTTGATCCTCTCGTCAAGCGCGCTCATCGCGTCGAAATGGATGCCCGGAGCTGCCGGCTCGAGCGTTGTGGCGTACCCTTCAGCGATCCCCGAACAGGTCGTTATCGAAACCCTGGAGTCATCGGGATTTGAAACCGTGATAGGTGCGTCCACCCTTCGCGTCCCTCTGAGCGATTTCTCCCGGGTGATCGATATCCCGGTCAGGAATGCCTTGAGCAGGGCGCCGGCCGGCGATCCGAGGAGGACCCCGCTTCTCGATCGCCTGGAGTCGCGTTTTTCAATTCGAGGGCCCGACGGCGCCGCGTGGAGTGTACTTTACATTCATGAGGGTAGCGCTTCCAGGAATCGAAGCCTGCCTGGGACCATGGATACCCTCGGTACATCCTACGCCATAGGCTTGATGCGGGGCACAAAGGGGACGGGATTTCTATGGCTGCCCGTCATCGTCTGGCTTGCCTGGCTCGTAGTCCGGAAGTCGCGTGGCGACCGCCTGGTCCGGATTGCAGGGTTGCTCCCATGGTTGCCTTTGCTGTATGGAGCCACGACGGAATCGGCGTTCCTTGTGCTGTTGCTGGAGTGGGCGGCTATCATGGCAAAGCCATTTCTCGACGGGGGGATGTCTGGCGCACTCTTGGCAAGGCTTGCGCCGATCGGGATTTCAGCCATAGCCTTGATCGCCATGGATGCTGGTATGCTTCCAAAGCTGGGAATAACGGCGGGTTTACTGTTGCTGGCCTTGGCTCTGGCACCCACCATCAAGGCGTTTTCCAGGCGGGAATGGTTGCACGAGCCACCCGTTTTCAAACCCCTGACCAGGAAAGGCGCGGCTTTGGGCTTCAGGGCCGTGATGGTGTCCGCCGCCTTTCCATCCGTGGCAATCCTGGTTCTCTCCTTGGCGATTCCCGTTGAAGGCGGGAACGATATAAGCGGGGGGGCTGGTTTTTTTATTGAAAGGGGGACCGAGGAGACGAAAGCCGATGAAAAAAACCTGACGGCTTCTCACCTGGCGTTCCAGCTCGCCTTGACCTATGGCCGACTCGGTGAAGCCGCCTGGGGCGAATCGGGCTATTCCGATGCCTACCGCTACGAAAACGTCGACGGACGCATACGGCGCGCTAGCGGTACCGGCAGTCCGGGACTGGATGGGTACGAAAACAATCCGCAGGATTTCAGGAATCTGACATTCGTTCTCGCTGAACCTCCGCTGCTTGGAATCTCAAGGAGATGAGCGCCAATTTCAGAAGTCGCCTGCTTTTTAAAGCCATAATAGGGCCGGAATAACGCACGCGAGTATTGCACCAAGCAGGCTTTTTTTGTAGCCTGACACAACTGGATGTTTGACGGACTCCCCGCGTTCGCGGGAATCGATGTATAAGCCAAGGTCGTGACGGCCGGGTGGATCGGGCAGGTTTCATGGGAAGATCTCGCGAATTCAAGCATGGCGGCGTACATATGCCCCAACGCATGCCCTACAAGTCCGGACCTATAGAGAATGCCTTCCTCCCAATCAACGCGGTCGTCATGCTCAAGACAGCGAAAGACTTCAAGGAATCCATTCCTGTCGTGAGCGTCGGCCAGGAGGTGCGTGAGGGCCAGTTGATAGCACGTTCGGGAGGCCGCGGCTCGGCGCATTGCCACTCTCCTATCCCTGGAATCATACGCAGGATCGACAGGACCAAGGCTCCGGGCGGCTACGACTCGGCAGTGATTGTAATTTCCTTGGAGGGATCGTTCAGCGTCCTGGGTAAAAAACCCGAGCGGTATCTGTGGAAATCCCTTAGCAAAGCCGACATTACTCATATTATCCAGGACAAAGGAATCGTCAGGGTTCTCGACGGCGAGCCCCTGAACGAGTGCCTGGCCGACTGCTCGGTCAAGCACGGCTTTGTAATGGTGATAAATGCGCTCGAGATAGATCCTTATAGAAGGACCGAGGAAGAACTTCTGGCGTTCCGGCCGGAGGATGTCATAGATGGATGCGCCATCGCGACCAGGGTGTCCTCTCCCACAAGGATAGTCGTAGCCATCGACGAGACTGCCTCGGCGACGATGGTGTCGAAATTGCATGCGGTGATAGCCTCCTCGGGGTTGGATATCGTCGTGCAATCGTTCAACCGACGCTTTCCCCAGGACATGCCCTCGCAGATAGCCGATGCGCTCGATCTCGAAACGGGATCACTCCCGTTTGTGATAGAACCCAGCACGCTTATAGCGCTGCACGATGCGGTGGTTTCCAACAAGCCCCATATAGAGCAGTACGTGTATATCGGCGGAGGCGCGATAAAGCATCCGGCGATACTCAAGGCGAGGATTGGCGCGCCGGTCGGGGACCTCGTCGAAGAATGCGGCGGTTTTGTCGGCAAGCCCGAAGTGATAGTCGTCGGAAGCCCGTTCAGGGGAAGGGCCGCCGTCGACCTCGATACCCCCC
>CAZKJA010000093.1:10775-11047 GCA_964552925.1 uncultured Treponemataceae bacterium | reverse complement strand
GCTTCTGCAGGGAGATCTTGGAACCGATGATAATTACCGGAACCTGGGTATGTTCGTACAGGGTGTAGTACTTGGCTCCTTCGAAGTGGCTCGTGGACTCGTAGCTGGGCCAGTTGTTCTCGGCGCCGTCGATGACGCCGGTCTGGAGGCCGGAGTAGACTTCGCCGTAGGGCATCGGGGTGGCGACGGCGCCGAAGGCGTTGACCATACCGACCATCAGTTCGACTTCCTGGACGCGGATCTTCAGGCCCTTGAGGTCGGCGGGCTTGGCG
>CAZKJA010000093.1:0-10765 GCA_964552925.1 uncultured Treponemataceae bacterium | reverse complement strand
GACTGCTCGCTTGGAATTGTAGAAGCTGCGCGCGCCTGACTCGAACCAGCCGAGGCCGTAGAAGCCGGCGGGCTCGAGGGCCTTCAAGAGCTCCTTGCCGATATCGCCCTTCAAGACCTTCCACATGTGGTCGACGTCGCGATAGAGGTAGGGCATCTGGAGGGCGTTCATCTTGGGAACGAAGGCGCCGACCGGCGACAGGCTGACGCGGGTCAGGTCGATGGCGCCGAATTGCACCTGCTCGATGACGGCTTTTTCCTGGCCGAGCTGCGAGCCGGGATACACTTCGATCTTTATGCGGCCGCCGGAGCGTTCGGCCACGAGTCGCGCGAACTCGTAGTCGCCTTTGGTGGTCGGATAATCGGCGGGGTGGGTCTCCGCGAGGCGGAGCACGACGTTCTGGGCCGCGACTGGCGCGAGGACCAGGAACGCGAGGGCGAAAATTGCGACAACCTTCAAAACTTTCATTGAAGCCTCCTTATGGCTTTCGGACGGCGGCCGTTATCGGAGCCATCCTCGCTACAATAGTGCGGCTGTATGTTTGATTCCGGTTAAGTCGGCTCTTGCCCTAACTGGTACTTTCTTGCGGTCTCCCGGCAGCGGACGTTTCGTTTGCCGTGTCTCGGTACTCGGTCGGGCTGATGCCTTCGAGCTTTCGGAACACGCGAGCGCAGTAGGCCGCGTCGCTGAAGCCCGAAAGCGCGCTCGCCTCCTTGACGCTGTACAATCCGGTCGCCAGGTAGCCCTTCACCCGCTCAACCCTGAGCCTGGCCAGCCGCTCGGCGAACCCTTCTCCCGTCCGCGTCTTGAGCACACGGGAGAGGTGGTACGGCGAAACGCGGAGTTCGGCCGCGGCCTCCTCGAGGCCGAAGTTGTCGGTACGGCGCTCGTCGAGCATGCGGAGCGCACGGGAGACCAGCGGCTCGCGGCCGCCTTCCGGGCGCGTCTCCGGCGGCGTGGCGAGCACTACAAGGGGACGCTCCGGCCGCGCCGCCCGGAGGGCGGCCCTGGCTGCCTCGACCATGCCGGCGCGGGCGCCGCGGATAGGCGCACAGGCTCCCGCGAGCACCGGTATGCCCAACTCTGCATGGCAGCGCGAAAGCACCCCACCCAGGAGCGCATCGACATCGCGGGCGCCTGCCGTGCCCGGCGGACCGAACGCGAGCACGAAGGCCTCGCGGGCTCCCCTGCCGTCGAGCGCTGCCCAGCCTGCGGAGGCGAGCGCCGAGAGTGCGAGCTCGGCCATCCGGCGCACCGCGGCTCTTGACAGCACGTCGTCAACGGCCAGCTTCTCGCGGGCTCCGAGCGCGGCGGACGGCCTCAAGGCGGCGCAGAAGGAGGCGCGTCCGCCCAGGCGCCGCAGCTCGAGGTACTTGGCAAGGCGCGCACCCTCGATGCGGCCCTGCGCCAAGTCCTCGCGCAACTCGTCCTCGAGGAAACCGGAGAGACGGCCTGCGTCCAGCGCATCCTGCCTCGCCCGCTCGGAACGCGCCCTGCGCTCGGAGGAGCGGAGCAGAGCGGCGTTGACCGCCGTCACCACCTCTTCCGGACCGGCAGGCTTGACGAGATAGTCCTCGACGCCTATGCGCGCTGCCTCGCGGGCGTAGTCGAATGTCTCGAAAGCTGTCAGGAACAGTACCGGGAGCTCGGGGTCGCGCTCACGCAGCAATCGAGCCGCCTCGATGCCGTCCATGCCGGGCATCCGCAGGTCGAGGATCGCAAGGTCGGGCGGAAAGAGCCTGGCCGATTCGATGGCCTCGCGTCCGTTGGCCGCACCGGTAATCTCGAGCCCCGGGATGCCGGACCGCTCGAGTATCATTGTGAGCGCGCGCCGCTCGAGTTCCTCGTCGTCCGCCACGAGTATCCTTGTCATGGCGTGTCCTCCGGCGCCTCGGCCGGGAATGATACCCGGACCACAGTGCCCCGGCCCCGGCTCGAGAACAGCCCGACCCGCTCCGCGCCGCGATACCTGATGCCCAGCCTCCCGGCGAGGTTGGCCAGCCCGAGCCCGGTCTCGGCTTCCGCCTCCCCGGGCTTCCTGACCGCGCCCGCCTGCGAAGCGTCCCGGGACAGCCCTATCGCGGCGCGGATCGCGTCGAGCCGCCCCTGTTCGATGCCGATCCCCGAATCGAGGACGCGCACGAGTATAAGACCGTTCTTGCGACGGACATCGACAAGGATAGATCCGCCTTTCTCCAGCGGCTCTATCCCGTGCCTGACGGCGTTCTCGACGAGCGGCTGGATCGAGAAGCGGGGCACCTTGTGCGAGGCGAGTTCCGGCTCCAGCCTGGCGTTCCAGGCGAGCCGCTCGCCGAAGCGCACGCCCTGGAACGCGAGGTACTCGTGGATGACGGCGAACTCCTCCTCGAGTGGCACGAAGGGCTCTGGACCGCCGAGGGCGTAGCGCATCAGGCGGCCCAGGCCGTGGGCGAGCTCGGTCGTGCGGCTGGCGCCTTCCAGCAGGGCGCTACGGGCTATCACGTTGAGCGCGTTGAACAGGAAGTGCGGCCGCATCTGATCCTGGAGCGCCATGAACCTCGCCTCGGCGAGCGAGCGCTCGGCGCGCGCCAGCTCGGCCTCGTCGGCGAGCAGCTTGAGCTCGAGCTCGGCGGTACGGCGGAGGTCGGCGACCATGCGGCGTATCGAGGCGCTCATCGAGTTGAACCCGGCCGCGAGCACGGCGACCTCGTCCCCAGGCGCGGCGCCTACCGGCGCTACGTCCAGGTCACCCGCGGCGATGCGCTCGGAGGCCTCGGCCAGCCGCCGCAGAGGCAACGTCAGCCTGGTCGCGACCAGCGACGAGAACAGTAGCGCGAACGCTCCGATCCCGATGATGGCGCCGAGGGCTGCTCCCCTCGCTCTGGCCGCATTGCGCGCATCGACCCGGAACTGCGTCTCGCCCAGTTCGAGCTCTATCGACAGCAGCTTGGACAGGTAGCCGTCTGCATAGCGCGCTATGCGGTCGGCCCTGGCAAAGTCGGCGTAGTAGTCCGGGTCGCCAGCCTTGCGCCTGGCCAGCGCGCCCGCGGTCAGCGGCAGATAGGCGTCAAGCGCGCGCTCGGCCGCCTGCGCCTCGAAGAATGCCGGCAGCGATCCGGGATCGGCGGGGCGGATTCCCTCGAACAGCCAGGCGAGCGTGAGCGCCCTCTCCTGGAGCAGGCGCTCGCCTTCCTCGGTGATGCCCTCGCGGAGCAGGCGCTCGGTCAGCGTGCGGTGCGCCTCGAACGACACGCGGAAGCGGTGTACCGAGTGGTAGCCCGACAGCCGCCTCTCGTAGTCCCGGTTGGCGCGGGCGGAGGCCGCCTGGCTCGCGAACTCGGCCGCGACGACGAGCAGGATGGCCGCGCCGTAGAACGCGAGCAGCTTGGCGCGAATGCCGAAGAATCGCCCCGCCCCGGGCACTCTCTACGCCTCGAGGAACAGCGGTACCAGGTGTCGCTCGTAGAGGTTCGCGGTCACGTTGCGCCCGACGTCGGCCTTGTGCACTTCGAGCGCGTCGAGCCAGCGGCTCCCCATCTGGGCGGCCACCTTGAAGCCCACGTGCAGCAGCTGGCGCAGGTTCGGGTCCATCGCTGTGCCGCCCTTGACGTGCCGCAGCGCCGAGGCGAACGCGGCCGCGTCCCACGAGTCGACAAGCTCCGGTTTGGGAAGGGCCTCGCGCTTGATGTCGACGACCGCCGCGTACGGCGCGACCAGCTCGTCGAAGCGCCCGTACGCCTGGCGGTACACGTCCTTTGCGACCGACAGGCCTTCGCCGCCCGCCTCGGCCAGGCCGACTAGTTCCTCGAGCCAGGTGGTGCCAGCGGTCTTCAGGTGCAAGCCGAAGCCGCCTGCGCGTAGTATTCGCCCGATGCCCGGGTACAGCGCGTACTTGTCGGAACCGGAGTGCACCGACAGCTTGAGCCCCTTGGGCAAACCGAAGAGCTCGGAGGCCCTGCGCGCCACGCGGGCGTCAGCCTCGAACTCCTTCAAGAATCCGGCGACATCGCCGACGTAATCCATGCCCTTGTTGAACCTGCCAGAGAACTTGGGCGCGACCGTCGCGACGGGGACGCCCTCGTCGGCAAGCGCGGCGAGGATAACCAGGAGCTCGGCGGGGGACTGCGGCGTCTCGGTCTCGTCCATCGAGACCTCGGCGACGAAACTGCCCGCACCTTTTTTTTCGACTACGCGGCGGTACACCTGCGCGGCCTGCCCTACCGCCACCAGGTAGCGTTCGGCGGCGGCACGTACTCCGGCGGGCGACAGGTCGAGCGGCAGCGGGCACGATTGTACGTCGACCCTGGACAAGTCCGCGTGCCGCTTTACGAACGTGTCGACCAAAACCGGGTCGGCTGCCTTGCCTATGAAGTCGGCCACGTCGAGCGTGAAGAAATCGCAATGCGGTATGAAGCGATCGACCGTACCCAGGCCTACGTGGTCGGCGTCGACGAACCATGCGCCGTTCCAACCCGTCGCCTTCACCGCCGCCGCGGCCGCCGCCTGCTGGTGCTCCGGCTCCGTGCCGATTATGTTGTGCTCGCGGTTCGACTTGTTCCACACGATGTCCGCCTCGACCCCGCGCGCGCGGAGCTCGACGAAAGCCTCTATTTGCGCCGCGCCTTCGCGGCCGAAACGGTCGCCCGTGCCGACCGAAAAATGTCCAAGTTCCTTCATTGCGATTCCTCCACATTCTTCCATGATAGGAGCCGAGCCCCTCGATCTGTCAAGTTTCGTCAACGGATGAAGTTGGTCCGCACCTTCGCCACGGGCGCCGGAGCCTCGACTCCGGCGTCTTTGCCCGCCTGTACGGTCTTGAGCAACCAGGCAAGTTTGGAGCCGAGCACGCGCATCACCTGCGCGCCTTCCTCGTCGCCCGCGGCCTCGCCGGCTTTGGCGCCGTGGATGACGTTCCAGTAGTTGGAGCCGGGCACGAGCATCTCGGCGTAGCACAGGTAGTGGTTGAGCTGGTCGAAGGTCGCGACCCCGCCTGAGCGGCGCAGGGCGACCACGGACGCGCCGACCTTATGCCTGAAAAGTCCGCCGTTCGAACCGGCGACGTAGAACGACCTGTCGAGGAAGCACTTCATCGCGCCGGCTATGCCGGAGAAGTACACGGGCGAGCCGAGCAGGAGGCCGTCGGCTTCGCGCATCCTGGCGACGATGCCGTTCAGTCCGTCGTCGGGTAGCACGCAGCGGCCGTCCTTGTTGCGAGCGCAGGCGCCGCAGGCGGTGCAGCCGTGCAGGGCCAGGTTGCCTACGTGGACCACCTCGGTCCCTATCCCCTCCTCGGCCAGGGCCGAGCAGGCAAGGTCGAGCGCCAGGCGCGTGTTGCCATTCGCGTTGGGGCTTCCGTTGATCGCTATGATATTCATGGGCGGTTCTCCTCGGTGTGCGTACGGGATCTAGTGATCAGGACAGAAGGATACAAAATCATGGGGTTTAGTGTATAGCTAGTTCGTCGTAGCTTGCATCTCGTGGTCCAAGCCCACTATCGGTAGTATGGTTCAGTTTGTTCTGGTTCTGCCTAAAGTATCGAAATATGGGTAGATGCAAGTTGCGACGAACTAATTTGTGCATCCGGGTCCGCTGACGCGGGGAACAGGCATTATTTATTCATGATCCTGTCAGAAATTCTTGACAGCTTCGCGTGCCGCCCGTACGATCAGCGCACTATGGCAAGTGTATACATCATGGAGAACGACGACGAAAACCAGCGTCTCGAGATCAAGACCAAGACCTCGGTAGTCGAGGCCTTCGCCAGGCAGGCAGGCCTCGGACCGGGTATGCGGGTAGTAGACGCGGGCTGCGGCCCCGGACTCACCACCTCGGTGCTCGCCTCGGTGGTCGGGGCATCAGGATCTGCAACCGGCTTCGACCTTTCGGAAGCCAGAATCGAGCGGGCCAAGGAACGGCATGGGAGCGGTAGGACGAGCTTCCTCGTCCGCGACTTCCTTCATCCAATCGAAGATCTTGGCAATTTCGATTTCGTCTGGTCGCGGTTCACGCTCGAATATTACAAGGCCCAGTGCTTCGACATAGCGGCCAACCTTTCGTCGATCGTCAGGGAAGGCGGCGTGCTCTGCCTCATCGACCTCGACTACAACTGCCTGAGCCATTACGGCATGAGCCAACGCCTCGAACTCGCCTTCGAGTCGGCCGTCAAGCAACTTGAGACAAAGGCGAACTTCGACCCCTACGCCGGGCGCAAGTTGTACTCGCACCTGTACCGGCTAGGCTACCGCGACATCAAGGTCGACGCCGGCGCCCACCACCTGATCTACGGCGACCTCCTGGAGGCGGACGAGTATAATTGGGGGAAGAAGCTCGAGGTCCTCGCCCGCAAGTTGCACATCGACCTGCCGGGCTACTCCGGTCCACAGGAATTCCAGCAAGACTTCATGGAGTTCTTCCACGACCCCAGCCGCTTCACCTACACGCCCGTCATAGCCGCGTGGGGACGGAAGGGTCCGGATGCACGCTCCGAGTTGACCTGAACCGCTTTAGACCGCGGCGAGTTGCATCCGGCCGGCCAGGGGAGCCTTGGCCGTCGCCGCTATCCTGTCCATGACATCACGCCGGTCCAGGGCCCTGAGCAGAGCCTGGATCGCCTGCTCGTCCAAGTGGTGCCCGCCCTCGCTCTTCAGCATCTCTATGGCCACCTCCAGCGGCTGCGGTTCGTGGTAGTGGCGCTTGGCGCTTATGGCCTCGAAAAAGTCGGCGACCGCGAGGATCCTCGCGCCCAGCGGTATCTCGTCGCCCTTGAGCCCGCGCGGATACCCGGTTCCATCGATCCGCTCGTGGTGCGAGCCGGCTATGAAGGGCACCTGCTGGTAGATGCCGCTGAAGTTGATCCTGCTCAGGATGTCCTGTGTCTTGACTACGTGGGTCTTGATCTCCTCGCGCTCCTTGCCCGACAGCGGCCCGCTCTTCTTGAGGATCGAGTCCTTTATGCCAATCTTTCCGTAGTCGTGAAGCTGGGCCGCGACACGGATCACTTCCGTAAGCTCGGGGTCGAGTTCCATCTCGTCGCATATCGCGACGGCATACTCGGTGACGCGCTCGGAATGGCCGGCGGTAAGCGTGTCGCGCGCGTCGATGCTCGCCGCGAGCGTCTTCAATATAGAGCGAAACTGCCGCTCCCGCTCCCCGGCGATTATTGCGCTGTTCAAGGTAATACCTATCTCGGGCGCTATGCCCATCAGCAGGTTGATATCGCTCTCGAGGAGCGGACGCTTGCTCTGGTAATTGTCCACCGCCAGCACGCCCAGGCACTCTTCCTCGAAGATGATGGGGCAGCAGATAAAGGACTTGGAACCTATGGTCCGAAGCACTTCGAGGCTGTGCGAGGTTATCTCGTCCTCGATCTCGCTCACATCGTTGACCAGAAAAGGCTTGCGCTCCCGGTAGCAGACGACGAAGACGCCCTTGGATTCCGGCTTGCCCAGGCTGAAGCTCGTGTGTCGGATCTTGTCGTCGAGCTCGGGCGAATAGCCAAAGCCCGCACGGAATTCGAGTGTTCGCTTGGCGTCGTCGGCAAGGAGGACCATCCCCCGATCGTAGTCGCCGAACTCGGCAAGGATCTCCATCACCTGCGTCAGCATAGCGTCCATGTCCTTGGCCGCGCTCAACACATGGCCTATCTCCTTGCCCATCAACGCGTTGTTGTAGATCCTCTCGAAGTCCTCGAAGCCACGGTCGGTGGTCGAGCGAAGGTGGTCGATCACCGAATCAAGTTCTATCTTGAGGAAGCGCTCCTTGAAATACGACAGCGTCAGGATGATGGCAGCCGATGCCAAGACGCCTCCAAGTAGCACCTGGTGATCGACGAAAAATCCTGCGACCGTCCACCCGATGATTGAAAAGACGAAGACGACGAGCCTCACCAGCCGGAAAATAGCAGCCTTCGACTCGCTCCACGATATCCTGTACCTGCACGCCTTGCCACCCTTGAACACGCATTCGGTGTGCTCGATGTGAGGCTTGCGGCCGTTGAAGCCCGAGATTATCGCCTCGAAGTAGCCTATCCGATTGTCGCACTGGTACGGCCTCTCGGTAACGCCCTCGTTCGGGGTCACCGTCAGCTCTATCTCGTTCGCGTTGATCCTGCGCGACTCGTAGCGGGTCGACCGGGTGAGCCGACCGGCGAGCTTGCTTATCACGTCGAAAGCCTTTGCCGGTCCGGCGAGGCCCAGCACATAGCGCGACATAACGCCGAGCCCCTCGGGGGAGGCGCTGTAACGTCCCGCCTCACGGGAGATGTTCGGGTTGCCGGTGAGCTTGGAAAGACGCTCATGGAAAAGGTCGACCTGCTCCTGCGTAAACCAGTGCCCCTCGTCTTCTACCTGGTACGTCTTCATTGTGGCGTATTCGAGCAACGCTGGGATGTCCACGTACGCATAGTTGCGCTGGATCAGCTTCAGGTAGTTGGAGACTATCTTGCTGTTGTACAGCGGCGTCGCCTCAGGTGGATGCTGGCGGTTCATCGTCTTCCTCCCGGCAGGATTTCTTGAAGGTTTTTCGGACCGACTCGAAGTACGCGTCCGAATGGCTGGTATCCAGCACCCATAGAATGTATTTTTTTTCATAGGGAACCGAATACTTCTCCAAGTAATCCTCGGGGAAGACCAAAATAGGCGGCTCGTCCGCGCCGTAGTGCGAGCGGAGGGCATGGAGGGCGGAGAACAGCATCTTCGGGAACAAAAGGGCGGGTTCGAGCACTATCGCGTGCATGCAATTGGTCAGGTTGGACAGGTTGAGCCCGAGGTCAGAGACGGTCATCAGGAGGACGGCCATCAGCTTGCCCTCGCGCTTGAGGCAGAATACCTGCCGCTCGCGCCGGAAGCCCTGGCGCGCGTATTCGGCCGAGAGCCCCGCGTCCTTCTCCACCACCGAGCCGAGGTCGAGCGCCTCGAGCATCAGTCCGCCGGAGACCGATTCGTAGCGACGGGCCAACTCAGCGAGGTCCTCGTCGCGGGCAGGGAACAGCTGGAAGCCTTCCGTAGCGGTGTCCGGTGGCAGGTACAGATACGCGAATGCGTCGAGCGATGAACCCTTCTTGTCGCCTATGTCGCTCGCGACGTTGCCGAAAACCCGGTTGGGAAAGCGGTTCTCTCGCCGGTAGTAGCACATCAGGTAGTCCATGTGCGCGCTCGGGTGGAGATGCACGTCGTTCGTGAAACGGCCCATCTCGTCGAGTACGCTTACGCCGGCAAGCCCGTAGCCGCTCCTTGAGGCCGCGTGGTGGTGGATGATCCATGAGTTCGAGTAGTAGCGCAGCATCGACATGTGGCCGAATATCTGCCCCTTGTCCTGAAACAGGAAGTGCCGCGCTATCGACGGGCTTTCCAGGTAAAGCTTCTCGTACGTGCGCTTGAAGCCGTCCTTGCGCGACTGGATCGAGAGGTACTTCGAGGGGTAGATGAAGCCCGAATCGAAGAAGAAACGCCACAGCTCGTCCATGTCGACTCTCGCACAGATGCGCAGCTTCTCGTCGACCGCCTGGTGTATGATCGCCGAAAGTTGCACCTGGTCCCTGGATGCCATGTCCAGGAAGACAATACCGCAGTGGACGATGTTGCGCTCGCCTTCGTTGTGCACGACGTTGCGGTAGAGCACCTGCGCCCGGCAGTTCAGGATGAAGCTGTTCGCTATCTCCAAGGCGATGTCCGGGATGACCATCCCAGGGGTGAGCACCGCGTGCTCGAAGAACTCCTCGACGCAGATGCCGGTGCAGGATATATCCTCAACCTGCAGGTACACCTGCTTGCCAGTCATCGGATGCTTGAACCGGGCGATCGCCGCGGGCGAGAGGACTTGCCGCTTGCACCGGTATTCCCTTGGCTTGTACCTGTGCATGTTGCTGAAGTTCGGATTGAGCACCAGGATGCGCTTCGACGCGCCCTTGCCCAGCCTCGTGATCGTGCACGCGCCGGAGTACAGGAACTCCCCTTCATCGGCATGGAGCATCAGAGTCACGGGGATGGCGTCATTGACCCAGTGCAACGAGTCCAGCGTCCGACCTTCGACCTCTACCCTGAACGATACTGCGTTGAAGTCGATCAACCGGCCTTCCACGCGTATCCCGTCCTGGATGACTTGGGCGGAGATACCCAGGCTTGTATGGCGGTCCATCGTCCGCAGGGTCTTCTCGTAGGCAGAAAGCGGTATGCGGAAAGTGATGCCCTTCGAGTCCAGGTCGGTTACATCGGCCGCCATGGTTACGTGGCTGTAGCCGTCGGTCACAAGAATGCTGTCGCACGCATACGCCTGCAAACGCGAGAGCGGCAGGTCGGGCCCCATCCATCGGCAGGACAGGTTCTCGTCGAGGCAGGGTAGCGGGTATGCCTGGTAGAAAAGAAAATTGCCTTGCTCGCGGTGCTTCCAGCGGACGAAGATCGTGCCCTCGGTGAAATTGATGTGGTTGAAAAGGTTGAGCAGATCCTTGCGTTTGACCCTCTTGCCTTCGACGGCGATCTGGATCGGCGCGAGGACGGGCTCGGTGGGCGGGGATTCCGACGGAGGGGTCGTATCGAAGCCGCTGTCAAGCATAGCGGACGCTCCGGCGCGCCCCCGTGTGCGCAAGGCACCTAGGGTACGGTGTTCCCGGCCGGTAATCCACCAGGAAATATCTGTCGCGCCAGTCCCTTTTCATGCTTTTCCCTGAATGTCGTTTGGCTGAATGTCCTACAATAATGCTCCGATGAGATGACTACTGTCAATTGAAATATGTAGGTAGTTCATCGAACCTTGCGCCTCCCCGAAAGCGCCAGTGATCGCGCAGGCG
>CAZKJA010000092.1:0-11124 GCA_964552925.1 uncultured Treponemataceae bacterium | reverse complement strand
ACGCGGGTCGGCGACACGAGGCTCGTGCGCGCCGACTTCAGGCTGATCGCGGCCACGAACAGGGACCTGGCCCGCCTTGTGCGCGAAGGCGGCTTCCGCGAGGACCTTTATTACCGGCTCGAGGTCGTGCCGGTCAACGTGCCGCCGCTGTGCGAACGGCTCGATGACCTGGAGGAACTCGTCAGGTATTTCGCCGCGCGGGTGGCGGTAGCCGAGGGCATGCCAATCCCCGGGATTTCCGCGGGCTTCATCGACAGGTTGAAGACGCATACCTGGCCCGGGAACGTCCGCGAACTCGAGAACCTCATCGAACGCCTGATGGTCGTGTACCGGCCGCAGGCGCTTGACCTTCACCACCTTGAAGAAGAGGACCCTCTGCGTTTCTCTCCTGACTCCAGGGATACGCCCGACACCGGCGGTGCGCCTGGGACAGCGGGAAGCGGCTCCCGGCCAGGTCGAGACGCCATCAACGATGCCCTGAGACAGTGCGGCGGCAATAAAACGAAGGCAGCCGGGCGGCTTGGCATATCACGGCGGACGCTCTACTACAGGATGGAAGAGCTCGGGATCGGATAAAGAAACCATCGGATGTCCAACTGTTTTTGCACACTTGTTTGCACAAATATGTGCAAACAGCCGCACACTCTTTCGTGTTGACCAGACTGGCGCCGCGGACAGCGAACTACTTCTCCCAGGCAATTTATTTCTGGATATATACATGCCAACGAGTCATGCGCCGCTGATTTGCCGGCCGAGGCGCGACGCGCATGGCATGGTCACTGCATGTATATAGGCAAACTTTCTCCAGGAGGTCTTCATGAAATTGTTGAAACGTGCCATCGCGCTCGGCATCATGGTCGCATTGGTCGGAGGGATCGCATTCGCGGCCGGCGGCAAGGAAGCCAAGGTTGACGATACGCCCAAGACAGTAGTCGTCTACGCGAGCGTCGACGAAGGCAACGCCAAGAAAATCCTCGACGCCTTCACCGCGGACACCGGCATCCAGGCCCAGTTCGTGCACCTGTCTTCGGGTCCCGCCCTCGCGAGGATCAAGGCCGAGGCTTCGAACCCCCAGGCCGACGTATGGCTCGGCGCGCCGAGCGAGAACCACATCATCGCCCGCAACGACGGCCTGTCGGTACCGCACAAGGGCGGGAACTTCGGCGACCTGAGGCCCGAGTTCAAGGATCCCGACGGTTACTGGCGCAGCTTCTACATGAACCCGATGGCCTTCGCCGTCAACAAGGACATCCTGGCGCGCATGGGCGTCCCGATGCCCAAGTCGTGGGCCGACCTTCTCAACCCGGCGTACAAGGGCCAGATCCAAATGCCGACCCCCCAGGCATCGGGCACCGCCTACAACGTCGTCGCTTCGCTCGTAAAGCTGATGGGAGAAGACAAGGCCTTCGAGTACATGAAGAGCCTGGGGCCCAACGTCCAGACCTACACCTCGTCCGGCACCGCGCCGTCGAAGGGCGTATCGGTCGGTCAGAGCCTCATAGGCATCCAGTTCACTCCCGCGTTCTTCGAGTTCATCGACCAAGGATTCCCCCTCGAGGTCGTGTTCCCGAAGGAAGGCGTTTGGTTCGAGTCCCCAGCGGTATCGATCCTCAAAGGCGCCCCGAACCTCAAGGCGGCCCAGAAGCTCGTAGAGTGGCTCAGCTCGCCGCGCGGACAGGGCGTGCTCACCGAGAAGAAGACCTACTTCTACCCGATCATCGCCGGCGTAAAGCTCGGCGCCGGCATGCCCGCGTTCGAGTCCCTCAAGACCATCGCCGTAGACCCGATCTGGGCCGGCAACGAGAAGAAACGGCTCGTCGACCGCTGGGTCGCCGAGGTCCCCCCCGCGAAATAGGCGCCTTCAGCGGAACGCGCCTACCCGTCGGGCAGGCGCGACCTTCCTTCAAACCACGCACCGGGAGACTTATACAATGCTCCACTATTCGCTGAAACGCACAGGCGGGGAATTGCGAAGGCTCGTCCGCGACCCCCTGCTCGCCATCACGGTCACCACGGTACTGGCTTCCCTGATCCTGTTCATACTCTATCCCCTGATAAGCGTCGTCGTGACCAGCCTCCGCTCCGAAGGTCGATGGACGACCGAGGTGTTCGTCCAGGTGATCCAGAACGCTTACCTGCGCCAGGCGTTCTGGAACAGCATAATGATGGGAGCCCTGACCGCTGTGATAGGCACCGCGATAGGCTTCCTGTTCGCGTTCGCCGTCACGAGGGCGGACGTACCGCTGAAACGCTTCCTCCACGGGGTGGCCATCATCCCTATCGTGTCGCCGCCCTTCATCGGAGCGCTCGCCATAATCATGCTGTTCGGCAACAACGGGTTCATAACCTGGACCATCCTCCGCATACAGAATTTTCCCATCTACGGCTTCATCGGCCTGATGTTCGCGCAGGCGATAACCTTTTTCCCCGTCGCGTACATGTCGCTCCGGGGAGTCCTCGAATCGATAAGCCCGACGCTCGAGGACGCGGCGCTCGACCTGGGAGGCTCGCGCTTCAAGGTTTTCGCCCGCGTTACGCTACCCCTGGCCGCGCCGGGAATCGCGAGCGCGATGCTGGTCCTCTTCGTCGAGACGCTCGCCGACTTCGGCAACCCGCTCATACTCGCCGGCAGCCGCTTCCCAATCCTGTCGGTCCAGGCCTACCTCGAGATTACCGGCATGTACGACCTGCCCAAGGGCGCGGCGCTGTCGCTCCTGCTCCTCGTGCCGTCGGTGTCCGCCTGGGTACTCCAGAAGTACTGGGTCTCCAGGAAACGCTACGTTACGATAACCGGCAAGCCGACGAACAGCTCGGTCAAGATAGTAAGCCCCCTCGCGCGCGCCCTGATCTTCGCCGGTTGCATTATCGTCGCCTCGTTCGTCGTCATGGTGTACGCCGCCATCATATGGGGCGCCTTCGTCTCGGTCTGGGGAAGCGACAATACGCTGACGCTCAAGCATTTTGCGTACGTTTTCAGCGTAGGCTTCAAGGCCGTCATCGACACTCTTACGATAGCCGGCATATCGACGCCGATCTCCGGGTTGCTCGGCATGGTGATAGCGTTCCTCGTGGTAAGGAAAACTTTCCCCGGTCGCCACTTCATGGAGTTCACGAGCATGCTCAGTTTCGCAGTGCCGGGCACCGTGATCGGTATCGGCTACATCCTCGCGTTCAACAAGGCGCCATTCGCGCTTACAGGCACGCTGGCTATCCTGCTCCTCAACTTCATCTATAGATATATCCCCGTCGGCATAGAATCCGGCGTCGCGATCCTGCGGCAAATCGACCCGTCGATAGAGGAGGCGGCGATAGACCTTGGAGCGGACTCCAGAAAAACGTTCTCGAGGATCACCCTGCCCTTGATCCTGCCGGCGTATTTCTCCGGCCTCGTATTCGCCTTCGTGCGGGCGATGACCGCGATAAGCGCGGCCATCTTCCTCGTCTCGTCGCGCTGGAACCTTATGACCATACAGATAATGTCGCAAACCGAATCCGGCAGGCTGGGCGCAGCCGCCGCGTTCAGCGTGATCCTGGTCGCCCTGATCTTCGCTGCCATAGTCATTATCCGCGCGTTGCTGCATGCGCGTTACGGCCGTTACGGCGGCTCGATGCTCCGTTTCTGAAGTACCCGGGAGGTCCGCCATGAGCGTGCAATTGATCGACATAACGAAGATATTCGACGACCCGTCCAGATCGGAAGGCAAAGTGACCGCGGTCGACAGCGTCAACCTGGTGATAGAGGAAGGCGAGTTCGTCACCCTACTCGGGCCGTCGGGTTGCGGCAAGACGACGACGCTCCGCATAGTCTCCGGCTTCGAGGCTCCGACCAGCGGCGACGTGATGATAGCCGGCAAGCGCGTCAACGACGAACCGCCGAACAAGCGCGACACCTCGATGGTGTTCCAGAGCTACGCGATATTCCCCCACATGTCGGTCGAGCAGAATGTCGGATTCGGCCTGGAACTCAAGGGTTATCCGCGGGCCAAAGTGCGCGAGGAAACCGCGCGCATAATGGAGACGATGGGACTGACGGTGATGGCCAAGCGCCGCCCCGACCAGCTCTCCGGCGGACAGCAGCAGCGCGTCGCCTTGGCGAGGGCGATCATAAACAAGCCCAAGGTGCTCCTGTTCGACGAACCCCTGTCGAACCTCGACGCCAAGCTGCGCGACCAGATGCGGCTTGAGATACGCAGGATACAGCAGACATTCGGTATCACGAGCATCTACGTCACCCACGACCAGATAGAGGCGATGACAGTGTCAGACCGCATAGTCGTGATGGAGAAGGGCAAGGTGATGCAGGTCGGTTCTCCGTTCGATGTCTACTCGAGGCCGGCTAACCGCTTCGTCGCCGATTTCATAGGCAGGGTCAACTTCTTCGACGGCACCGTGGTGAAAGGCGGGGATGTCCTGACCGTGGACATAGGCGGGCGCACCGCTTTGGTCGGCAGCCGCAATCTCGGCGTCACGGAAGGCGGGCGCGTGGCGGTCGCCGTGCGGCCAGAATCCCTTCGCCTCCGACCGGCAGCGCGGGGCGCCGGCGCCTTCGCCGAAGGCAGAGTCGAAAAAGCGGTATACCTTGGCTCCGTGGTCGAGTACGAGCTCGACGCCGGCTTCGAGCGGCCTATACTAGCCGTCTCCCATGACCCCGTCGACGCGGGATTCTTCAAGGTCGGGGACAAGGTCGCGCTCGACTTCTCCGAACGCGCGGCGCACGCGCTCCTCCCTGAATCCATCCCCTCTGGCGGAACCGCATGAGCGCGAGCGGAATGTCGGCGATAGAATCGATGTTGAAGAGATTCCCCGCCCTCGAACCGAGCGCCCAGGCGATCCGCGGCGCGGCCGAGCTCCTCATGGAAGCTGCCCGGCGGGACGCCCTCATCCTCTCGTGCGGCAACGGAGGCAGCGCCGCCGACTCGGACCACCTCGCCTGCGAGCTCGTGAAAGGCTTCCTGTTGCCCCGCCCGCTCGACGCGGCGATGCAAGCCCGGCTCGGCGTCGGAGGTGTGTCCGCCTCGCTGGCATCGAGGCTCCAGCGGCCGATACGGGCCATCTCGTTGTGTTCGAACACCGCCCTCGTGACAGCTATCCTCAACGACCAGGGGCCGGACACCGTCTATGCGCAGCAGGTCCTTTGCCATGGCCGCCCCGGAGACGTCCTCGTCTGCATGAGCACCTCCGGCAGCTCGCCGAACATCATCGCCGCCGCCGCGCTTGCCCGCGCCAGAAGCCTGTCCGTCATAGCCCTGGTCGGCCCCGAGCCCAGCCTCATACGCCCCCACAGCGACCTCGTCATCCAGGCCCCCGGCGCCAACCCAGGCGAAATCCAGGACCTCCACCGCCCCATAATCCACGCCCTCTGCGCCCACGTAGAAGCAGAACTCTTCGGCTAAGGCAGGGAGACACTGAGCTCAATTTTGGCAACTGGATGCGTGCCCTGACTAGCTAGCCGTCGCTCTCGGTCCCGTATTTCGATAAGCGCCTTCATAGAAAAGCCAAGATCGACTCCGGATCCAGTACGCCCAAATGCGTCATGGAGGCTACGATACAGTGCGAATAGTTCGTCGTAGACCGCCGCCGCATGTCCATCCGGCTTGTAGCGGATCTCGGGGGCGCCCGTCATGGCCGCGATAGCCTCGCGGAAACCGGCATGACCGCCCGCGGCTTTGCCGGCGGCGACCGAGGCGGCTATCGCGCCGCCCAGGGCGCCCGTCTGGGCCGAGCGGGCGACCTCGATATCCTTGCCAAGGACGTCGGCGAATATCTGCATCGTCATCGGGCTCTTGAGGGCAATGCCGCCGCCGGCGACGACGCGGTCGACCGGGCAAGCGTTTTCCTCGAAATGCCTGGTGATCACCCGGTTGCCGAACGCTGTCGCCTCGACGAGGGCGCGGTATATCTCCGCCTGTCTCGATTGCAGGGTAAGGCCGACGATCGCGCCGGTCAGCCGCTGGTCCATCAGGATGGTGCGGTTGCCGTTGTGCCAATCGAGGGCGAGGAGGCCCGATTCCCCGGGCTTGAGGGCAAGGGCCTCTTCCTGGATCGCCGCATGGCTAGCCGCGACGCCGGGGCTGACCAGGTCGGCGAACCATTGGTAGACGTCGCCGACCGCGGACTGCCCGGCCTCGAGGCCGTAGTGGCCGGGTAGTATGGAATCGGGCACGACGCCGGCGAGGCCCGGTATGTCGGGAAGCGGGACAGAGGATTCGGCTACCATCATGTCGACGCCGGAGGTGCCGATCACCTTGACCAGGGTTCGTGGCGTTATGCCCGCGCCCACCGCCCCGACGTGGGCGTCCACCGAACCGACCGACAAGGCTACGCCGGAAGGAAGACCGAGTCGCCCCGCCCAGTCCTGGCATAGCCTCCCCGCTAGCTCTCCTATTGGATACGCTTTGGGATGGAAAGTCGCCGCGATCCGCGCCAGTTCTGGATCGAGGGTGGATAAGAAGCCGACGTCCGGCCAGCCGCCCCAGTCGGGATGGTAGAGGGCCTTGTGGCCGGCGGCGCACGCGCTCCGCTTGATCGCCTCGGGGCGCGTATCGCCGGCGAGCGTCGCGGGAATCAGGTCGCACATCTCGACCCATGACCAGGAGGCAGCGAATACCGCGGGCGATTGGCGCCTGCATTTAAGGAGCTTCGACCAGAACCACTCGCTCGAGTACGCGCCGCCGATCTTGCCGAGCCAGGCCGGGCGCAGCTCCCGGGCCAGGGCGGTGATCTCTTCGGCTTCGGCCGTCGCGGTATGGTCCTTCCACAGCCACGCCATGGCGTCGGGATCGCCCTCGAACGCCGAAGAGAAGGAGAGCGGCCGGCCGGATCGATCGACGGGTACCGGCGTCGTAGCGGTCGCGTCGACGCCGATGCCTATCACGTCCGAGGCGTCGAAGCCACCGGCGGCGCGGGCCTCGGCGAGGACGCCGCGCACGACGTCCTCGAGGCCGCGCAGGTAATCCCGCGGATCGTGGCGCGCGAGCAGGGGCCGCGCCGGGTCAAGAACGATGCCGCGCTCGCCGGCCTCGAAGTCCCATGTCCTCGCCGCGACCTCCCTGCCGGTCTCGACCTCGACCAGGAGAGCGCGTACCGAATTGGTTCCGAAATCGAGGCCTATAGTGCACTTACCGCCCATGGTCGCTTCCCGTCTGGCTCGCGAGGGGAATCCCCTCAGTCCATATAATAGCCGCCGTTGATGTTCAGCACTTCGCCGTTGACGAATGATGCTTCATCGGCAGCGAGATAGAGCACCGCCTTCGCGACGTCATGGGGGGTGCCGAGCCTGCGGACGGGGATCTTGTCGGAGATCGACCGCTTCTTCGCGTCGTCCCAGTATTCCATCATCTTGGTCATGATCGCGTGCGGGGCGACCGCGTTGCAGGTGACGCCGAATGGTCCGAGCTGCCGGGCCACCGAGCGGGTGAGGGACATGACCGCGCCCTTGGTCGCTCCGTAGACGAAGGTAGAGCTGTTGTCGCCGTTCTTCCCGGTTATCGAGGCTATGCTCACGATGCGCCCGTACTTCGCCTTCTTCATCGCCGGCGTGACGGCGCGGATGGCCCAAAGGACGCCCTTCAAGTTGATGTCGATCGTCTTGTCGATCAGGTCATCGGTGGTTTCTTCAATAGTGGCAGGCACGAGGATTCCCGCGTTGTTGACGAGGATGTCTATGTGCCCGTGGTCCCGGATCGTGTCGGCCATGAGGCGGTCAACCTGAGCCCGGTCGGAAACGTCGCAGAGCTTGGGAACGGCCTTGCCGCCTTTCGCCTCGATCTCCTTCACGGTCTCGTCGATATCATTCCGGTTGATATCGCTCACGATCACCGTCGCGCCCTCGTCGGCCATATCGTTGGCTATCGCGCGCCCTATGCCCTGGCCAGCGCCAGTGATCACGGCGACCCTATCCTTGAACCTCGCTTGCGTCATGACTATCCTTCCTCAGTAGCTCGCCGTGCTTTTTTGGCCACTGATGATCAGCACGCCGGAACTCGTGCCGAGCCGCGTCGCGCCGGCGGCGATCATCTGTACGGCTTCCTCGAAGCTGCGGACGCCTCCCGAGGCCTTCACGCCCATCTTCGGGCCGACCGTCCTCCGCATCAAGGCGACATCGGCGACGGTAGCCCCGCTCTTGTTGAAGCCCGTCGATGTCTTCACGAAATCGGCGCCGACATCCTTGGCGATCTGGCACACGAGTACCTTCTCGTCGTCGGACAGGAGGCAGGTCTCGATGATCACCTTGAGCAGTATGCCGGCCCTGCAGGCCCGCCGGACGGCGAGCATGTCCTCGCGTACGGCCTTGAAATCCTTGGCCTTGAGGGCGCCGACGTTGATCACCATGTCTATCTCGGAGGCCCCGTTGGCGATCGCGGTCCTGGCCTCGAAGCCCTTGGCCCTGCTCTCCATCGCGCCGAGTGGGAAGCCGACGACGGCGCAAACCTTTACGCCCGTGCCGCCGAGCCTGCGCGCGCAGTGCTCCACCCAGCTGGAGTTGACGCAGACCGACCAGAAATGGTGCTTGGCGGCCTCGTCGCAGAGCGTGTTCACCTGATCGACCGACGCCTCGGCCTTGAGCAGGGTATGGTCGATGTAGCGCGGGAGGTCGGACGGCAGGATCGATAATCCCCCGGGAGCCGATTGGGCCGATTGAGAGCCCGTCGCCGCTGGCTGGCCGGCGTTCGCGGAGCCCATCCTGGCGAGCACTTCCTCGACTACCTTCTGTATGATCTGGTTCTGGTCCATCAGCTTGCCGAGCCTCCTCGCTCCAATGCCATTATCTTGTTGATCCTCGCCATGTGGCGGCCGCCGGCGAAACGCGTCTCGAGCCAGACGCGGGCGAGCTCGGCGAGCACGTCCGGCCCGTGGAGGGGCCCCCCGAGGCTGAGGACGTTGGCGTTGTTGTGCTCCCTGCTGTTGACCACCGTACGGAGGTCGTAGCACATCGCCGCGCGTATGCCCCTGACTTTGTTGGCCGCCATGCACGAGCCTATCCCCGCTCCGTCGAGGACGATTCCCCGCTCGCAATCTCCCGAAACCACCTTGCGGCAGACCGCCTCGGCGATATCCGGATAATCCACCTTGTCCGCGCCGAAGCACCCGACGTTGACCACCCGGTAGCCGAGCATGCCCAGGTACGTCGCCAGCATTTCCTTCTGGTTGACCGCGCCGTGATCGGCGCCTATCGCCACGCTGCGAACCGGATCCTCCGGCATTCCGACTTCCTCTTCACTCACGGATTCACCCCTACGTCGACCGAGTCGACTATCCCGCAGATTACCGTCCTGATCGTCACCGCACCCTCGTCGCCGAGGACGCTCCGCGCCGACCCCCCCTCGTCGACGACGAGTACCCGGTCGCCGATGCCCGCCTGGGCGGCGTCCACCGCGAGCAGCGGCTTGCCTTTCGGCTTCCCGTCCGCGTCGAGGGGCTGGACCATGAGGAGCTTCCGCCCGACCAGATGGCGGTGCTTGACGGTCGCGACCACGTTGGCGACGACCTTGCCTACGATCATGGCGCCTCCCCGGCGTTCACCGCGTCGACGAGGCCGATGATGGCCGCGTCGCCCGGGTTGTACCACCCGTTGGGGTTGGCTTGGGCGGCTTCCTTGCCGCCTTCGTAGAAAACCAGGTCTCCTTCGCCCGCCTTCACCGTATCCCAGGCGACGAGCGCCGGCCCGGCTTCGGCGAGCCGTTCGTCCAGGGGTTGGACGAGGAGCAGGGTGAGGCCGTCGAAGCAAGGCAGCTTGGTCGCGCAGACCACGCGCCCGATTACCCTTCCAAGTTTCATCGCCGTACCCTCATACGATCCTGAAGGCGTCGACGAGGGTGCAGCGCCGTTCCCTCGTGAATGTCCGCGACCGCGTGATGCCCTCGCCCGTCGGGCTCGCGATGGTGAAGGAGGTATGACCCGCGCCGCCCTTGCCGAGGCCCGCGAAACAGGGGCCGTTCTTGACGAAAAGCGAGCAATTCATCGCCTTGGCCATCTTCGACAGCTTCTCGATGTCGTGGGAATGGATCATGGCGCTATGCCGGCAACCCCGCTCGACATGCACCGCGAAGTCTATGGCGGAATCGACGTCGGGCATCCTGACGAGGGGCAGGACGGGCATCAGTTGCTCGGTCCAGACCAAGGGGTGTTCCCGGCCGACTTCCATCAGTAGGAGCTTCGTGCCCTCAGGCGTCGCGACGCCCGCCGCGGACGCTATCGCCCGGGCCGGCTTGCCCACCCAGGCCTTGTTCGGGGCGCCTTCCCGGTCGGGGCCGCCTGGCTCGGCTATCACGAGCCTCGTGACCGCGTCGATCTGCTGGCCGGTCAGTTCGAACGCGCCGTTCTTGCGCATCTCTTCCTTGAGCCGGTCGGCTATCGAGGCGACCGCCAGCACTTCCTTCTCGCAAATGCAGACGATGTTGTTGTCGAAGCTCGCCCCGGCGACGATGTCCCGGCCCGCCTTGACGATGTCGGCGGTCGAGTCGACGACGCACGGGGGGTTGCCCGGTCCCGCGCAGATGGCCTTCTTGCCGCTCCCCATCGCGGCCTTGACAACCCCGGGGCCGCCGGTCACGACGAGCAGCGATATGCCGGGATGGCGCATCAGGGCGCCCGCGCTCTCGAGCGTCGGCTCGCCTATCGCGCAGAGCGTATTGCGGGGGGCGCCTTCCATCGACATCGCCTCGTTCAGCATGCCGATGAGGCGGCACGAGATGCGCTTGGCCCCGGGATGGACGTTGAATACGACGGCGTTGCCGGCGGCGACCATGCCGATCGCGTTGCACACTATGGTCGAGATCGGGTTCGTCACGGGAGTGATCGCGCCGATCACTCCCCAGGGAGCCCTCTCGGTCAGCGTGAGTCCGTGCTCGTCGGTGCTGGCCATCGGCTCGACGTCCTCGACGCCCGGGGTCCTGTCGGCCGCGAGCAGGTTCTTGGCCTGCTTGTCGACCAGGTTCCCGAGGCCCGTCTCGGCCAGGGCCTCCGCGGACAGGTCGGAGTTGTTCCATACGACGACGCGTCGCATCGCGGCTATCATCGCCTTGCGCGTATCGAGAGGCAGGGCGACGAGTTCCCGCTGCGCGACCGTCGCCGCGGCTATCGCGGAATCCAGGTCCGCGAATATGCCGGGGGCCGTCGCGGCGG
>CAZKJA010000091.1:0-11129 GCA_964552925.1 uncultured Treponemataceae bacterium | reverse complement strand
GCCAACACCTTCCACGTCTTCGCCGCCGAAGGCCTGACGCTCCCCGGCGACCAGTCGCTCGACGAGCACGAGATCGTCGACGTCGTCGAACTTCCCGAGGACGAGATGCTGGCGGTCATCGGCGACCCGCCCTGGAGCCACGCTCTGATGACGGCGGCGGCCTGGTACTACAGGAGATGGCGGGAGGGAATCTGAAAGAAGTGATCGGTGATCAAGATACCGTATATTCGACTGATGCCTGATGACTCCTCCCACACAGAGCCGCACCCTGATGCAACGATTGTGGCGGCCGCGCGTCTATAATGGGCGAAGCGGGGCCAAGCGATGAACATGGATAAAAAGCATATCAATATCTGGGGGGATTCCATACTGAAGGGCGTTGTCCTCGACGAGACGAACGGGCGCTATCAGGTACTGGAAAACAACTGCGTCGACAGGTTCGCGAAGCTCACCGGGGCCATCATCGACAACCACGCGAGCTTCGGCATGACGACGGGAAAGGCGCTCGAACGCATCAAGAGGTCGCTACTTCGAAAGGCGCCAGGCCATGACGATATCGTGCTCGTCGAGTTCGGCGGCAACGACTGCGATTTCCGATGGGAAGAGGTATCCGCGAGCCCCGGCGAACGGCATCTGCCGAAGACGCCGATTGGGCAATTCGGCGAGGCCCTCCAGGCCATCATCAACCTTTTCAAGTTGATAGACATCAGGCCCGTACTGATGGCATTGCCGCCGCTCGAACCGGGCCGGTTCCTCGATTGGGTCTCCAGGGGCCTTGACCGCGCCAACATCCTGGCCTGGCTGGGAGACGTGAACAAGATATACCGCTGGCAGGAAGCGTACAACGATATAGTCGTCCAGACCGCCAACGCCAACGGGCTCCGCGTCCTCGACGTACGCAAGGATTTCCTCGTGCTCGACGACTACGCCGCCAGATTCTGCGCCGACGGCATGCATCCCAACGAGGCTGGCCAGGAACTCATCCTCGAATCGATACTCTCGTATGTGCACAGCGCTTAAGGGAGGAGAAACTTGGCCGACGTGTAGCCGATACGGAGGATGGGGAGTGATCCGTGGAAGATATACCAGGTTGATCCTGCGGGCAGTGAAATAAAGTCTTGTATCATTACTCTAGCTACGAATTCTATAATGAATAGTTTTATTTATATTCCCCCCTATTTAAGACTTGATGTGAATTATACATTGCTTTTATAATGATTTGCACATAGTTCTTTATGTTGCCAAGAAAGAAAACATTGATGGAAGATCAACGTAATATTTTATTTGAGAAGAAGCCATTCTCTTATAAACTCATTAAGGAAAACAAGGCATTTGTCTATTATATTGGGAAAGAAATATTGACTATACATGGGAAAGAGTACAATAAGCTACTGCGGGTAATTGCATTGGATAATATATATGAAATGCAACTTTTTCTAGCAAAAATAACAGGCAACTTTAAGCATGGAAATGAAAAAAAATAAATAGCTTTGGTCTATTTTAATGAAGGAGAAAACATGGATTTAATACCTATTCCTTATTTTGGCATGATTATGTCTTTATTTGTAGCGCCATTACTGACATTTACCTTTATTGCATATATAAAAAAGACTAAAGCAGAAGTGGAAAAACTGAAATATGAAAAGGAAATTCTAGAATTGGAATTAAGAAAAGAAGAAATACACTATCAGACAATGGTTGAAGAGAATAAGAAATATGATAAATTGATTGAAGACAATAATAATTAAATATATAGAATGAATAAATCCTTTGTCACAGTAGTTGCCCTATCGCCTGCCCTCCCGTAACGGTTTGGCCTTCCCTTACGAGTACCGACCCTCGTTTCAGGTGGGCCAGGAGAGCGAACACGCCGCTGCCGCCGCAGTCGAGCATGACGCAATTTCCGGTTATCGATTCCTGGCTGCCTGCGCCCGACTCGTACGCTCTCGTCACCTCTATCGTATTGCGCAGATCGTTCAGTATCCTTACGGGATTCCTCTCGACGACGTCATTGATGACCTTGATTACCTTCCCGCCCACGGGGGCGTATACCGTTTCTGACCAGCCGTAGAATTCAGACAGATCCAGTCCCTTGACGGCGTACGCAAGAACGCTCTTCCCGTACGGCCTCCTGGACCTCGCGTCCTTGTCGACGACGACGAAATCGATGGCGTAGCTCTCACCGTACGCGTCCGTCCCGTGGCTCGGCACCTTGCTCCCCGGCGTATTGGGCGTAATGCAGACCGCATGCAGTGGCGAATCGATGGCGATGGCTTTTTCCTGAGGGACGCTCGTTACCCGCATTGCTGACTCCTTGTCCCTGCAACCTGACAGCGCCAGGGCGCATGCGAGAGTGATGGCATAGTATGTGAAGAACCTGGCTTTTTGCGTCGTAGGCATCGACGTCAGTGTCGTAGTATCGGAACGAATGCATGGAAGCGCGGGAGAAGGCAGATTGTCACAGCCTTCTCCGCGCCTCTGTGTAAAAAAATACGCATGCGTTGTCTTACGCACGGTAACAGAGTCAGGCCTTTCTCGGGAGGCGTCTGAGTTCCTCGTAGTAATCCTTCCCGCTCGAGTCGACAGCGACGAGCGCAGGGAGGCCGGTGAGCTCGACGAGGCGTATAGCCTCCATCCCGAGTTCCGGCCAGTCGATTACTTCGCACGAGGAGACGTATCTGGTGGCGGCGAGCGCGGCGGCGCCACCCACGGCGGCGAGATACGCGCCTCCGTACGCGGCGCAGGATTCCTTGCACTCGGGTCCCCGTTCGCCCTTGCCTATGCTGAGCGGGAATATCCCCCGAGAGCCGAAGGCGTCGAGGTACGAGTCCATGCGCCTGGAAGTGGTCGGGCCTATCGAGCCGACGGCGGCGCCTTCCGGGGTTCCTGTCGGACTCGCGTAGTACGCCGGCAGGCGGGTCCACGCCGGCAGGGGCTCGCCGTTCTCTATCATCGCGAGTATGCGCGCGTGGGCGGCGTCGCGCACAAGTACGGCCTTTCCCCACAGCTCGACCAGTTCGCCGGCGCGCAGGGCGGCGATAGCGGCGGCCGTTTCCGGGCTGCCTGGTTCCCCCAGCTCGAGGCGCCTCGTCTTCCCGAAATCCGCCGCGACGGTTTGAGCGCCGCTTGCTGCCGCGCCTGCTGTCCTGCTTCGCGCGGTGGACAGTACTTCTTCGATCTCCGCGGCATTCATGAGGCGCTCGACGAAAAAGCCCTCGCGCGATATGTACGCGTAGGCCTGCCGGTGCGCCGAGCACGAGACGGCGACGACCACAGGGAGGCTGGCCGCGTGGCGTGGCAGCCGCACGACCCTGGCGTCGTGGGCCATGAACTTGCCGCCGAACTGGGCTCCCCACCCGGCGTCGCGCGCCGCCGCCATAACGACGGCCTCGAGTTGCCCGTCGCGGTACGGTCCTCCGTCGACGCCGGGCGCAGCGGGGAGCGCGTCGAGGGCGCCGGCGCTTGCGAGCTTGCCTGCGAGGGTGGTCTCCTCCGCGCTCTGGCCTCCGAGCACGACTGCGATGCGGTACGGCGGGCAGGCGGAGACGCCGATCGCGCCTACAGCCTCTTTTATTAACGCGGCGAATGAATCGGGGCGCAGGAGGCGCTTCGTTTCCTGGAACAGCCGGGTCTTGTTCGCCGAGCCGCCGCCCTTGGCGACGAATAGAAAGCGGTACTCGTCGCCTTTTACCGCCAGGATATGCGTCGATACGGGCGAGTTGTCGCCCGTGTTGCGCTCGCCGAAACCCGGCAGCGGCATGAGCTGGCTGTTCCTCAGCCGATGCGTGCGCCACGCCTCCGCCGCGCCCCGTCCGAGCACGATGGCATCGTCATCGTCGGCCTCGACGCGCACGCGGTCTCCCTTCCAGCCGTAGACCGACGCGGTACCGGTGTCCTGGCAAATGGGGAATACGCCGAGGGCGCTCGTCCTGGCGTTTTCGATGAGCGTGCGGACAACGTAGCGGTCGCGCTCGTCACCGGCCGGATCGGAAGCCATCGCGGCCAGGCTGGCGAGGAAAGAGCGCCTTAGCCGGAACTGGATATCTGTGAAGGCGCGCGAAGAAAGGGCTTCCAGGCTGTGCGCGGATACGACGAGATGGTCCTTGCCGAGGAAGCCGGCGACTCCGGGAGCCTGCAAGGGCAGGCGTTCGAAGGCGACCGGCCGCCCGCCGTCGAAAGCGAGCCGCACGGATTGATGGAAGGCGTTGTCTGAACCGTTCATGACGCTATGGTAGCGCAGAAACGCCATGTTTGCCATGACGGAGTACATCCCCTATACTTGGGTGTGGATGGAATACAACCTGCTCCGGGCAAGACGCCGATGAAAGCGCTCATCGTCCACTACCACCTCAAGCCAGGCGGGGTCACGACGGTCATACGCAGGCAGGTTTCCGCGCTGGCAAGGGTCGGAATCAAGCCTGTGGTGCTCTCGGGCGAGGCTCCCGCGCACGGATTCCCCGGCACCGTGGTCGTCGACCCCTCTCTTGCCTACGACGCCGCGCGCGACGACGCCGCGCGCGACGACGCTGCGCGCGACGCCAGGCCGCCACATGGTTCCGCGGCCGAGCAGATACGCCTGATCGTAGAGGCTTTGAAGCGGGAAGCGGACGCCCTCGGAAGCGGGACTGTCATCCATGTGCACAATCCAACGATTCGCAAAAACTCGTCGCTTTTGGGCGCCGTGGGCGAATTGGCATCATCGGGGCACCGCCTCCTTCTTCACATCCACGACCTGGCTGAGGACTGGCGTCCCGACGCGTACCCCCGCGCCTCGTATCCTGACGGCGTTTCGTGGGCGGCGATAAACCGCTTCGACGCCAGGCAGCTTTCCGGCGCGGGCGCCGCCTCGGTGTTCTTCCTTCCCAATCCTGTACCGGTTCCCGCCAACACCTCGCTCGGTGGAGGCGCGACGGGGGATGCCCCAACGGACAATTCGCCAGGTCTGGTCCTGTACCCGGTCCGCGGCATAAGACGCAAGAATCTGGGCGAGGCCGTTCTGCTCTCGATGTACGCGAGGAACGGAACGAGCATAGGCGTCACGCTTCCGCCCAACGGCAGGCGCGACATGCCATACTACGATTTCTGGCGCGAAACCGCCGGGAAACTGGGTGCGCCCATCCGCTTCGGGCTGGGACTGGAGCACGAACTCGATGCCCTGTACGCGTCGTCGCGCTCCATAGTCACCACCTCGGTAAAGGAGGGTTTCGGCCTGGCGTACCTGGAATCCGCCTCGAGGGGCAGGGCGATCCTCGGCCGCCGCTTGCCGCGCGTAGTCGGTGACTTCGAGGAGGAGCGGCTATCGTTCCCCGGCTTGTACGACAGCCTGGACGTCGCTTCAGGGCTTTTCGACGAAGACGCCTTCATCGCCCGCGTCCGCCGGGTCGTGGAGGCCGCCGCCTCGGCTTTCGGCCGCCCGGAGGCGGGACCCGCCTTGGCGGGCAGGATAAGCGAAGGCCTTTTTGCCGAATCGAGGATCGGGCCCGACTTCGGGCGCCTCGACGAGAAGGCCCAGGCGCAGGTGCTGCAATCGATCGTCTCCGACCGCGCCGCCAGGGTCGGGTTTCTCGCAGCGAATCCGTGGCTGGAAGCCTGGGACGCCCGCGCCGCCAGAGTGCCGCCCTTGTCGGCCGCCGCGCTCGCACCCTGGTCGGAGGAAGCCTGCGGAGAACGCCTGCTGGCGGCGTACCGTCAGGTGCTCGAGTCGGGAGGAGGCCCGGCGCCCCGCAAGGACGCGCTCCTCGATGCGTATCTCGTACCGGAGACCTTCCATGGCGTCGGCGTCCAGTCTGTCTCCTGAGCTGCTCGCGGAACTCGCGCGGCAGATTGCCGGCTTCGGCATTGCCGATGCCGCATCGCTTGATGCCGATGGAATATTCCCCGCGGTCATCCCCGATTGGCTTTTGCCGCTTTTGGGCAAAAGCCTGCCTGCGCAGCCTCTCGCGGTGGCGGTCGACGTGTACGGAACCCTGCTCGCCAGCGTCTCCGGCGAACCAGGTCCGGCCGCGGACTGGGTCGATGGCGGCAACTACGGAGCCTTCCCGCACGACATGGCCGAGCGGCTGCGCTCCATAGTCGACGCGGATCACGCAGCGGCGCGGGAGCGCGGGATACAGTGGCCCGAGGTCGATGGTCCCGCCGTGTTCGCGCGTGCCCTGGGATTCGACATGGAGAACGGAGCCAGAGCCTGCGTCGCGTGGGAGTGCTCGATGAACAGGTGCCGTGCAATGCCCGGTGCGGCCGATTTCCTGGCGGCCTGCAGGGACCAGGGCCTGCCGCTGGGGATAGTCTCCAACGCCCAGTTTTATACGCCGATGTTCATAGAGGCGGCTTTCGGGGCCCCTCTGGGGAGACCCCGAATAGCCGGCATCGATGCTGGGCTCGGACTGGATGCCGGGCTCGGATTCGATGACGAACTCGCCATGTGGTCGTTCCAGACGGGAAGGGCAAAGCCCGACAGCCATATGTTCGACGAGCTGGCCAGCGCTCTGGAGCGTCGCGGAATACACAGGGACAGGGTCCTTTATATCGGAAACGACGCGCTGAACGATTGCGCCGCTGCCGGCGAGGCCGGTTTCATGACCGCGCTCTTTGCCGGGGATTCGCGTTCATTCAAGAGCCGGCCCGACGAGCCGCGCGCGGAGGCGTGGCCGCCCTCGACCGTCGCCATTTCGTGGGCCGACTTAAGGAGGATCGTATGTACCTGACCAAGACGCGCGACATCATCAGGGTAGGTTTCGTCTCCACAAGGTTCCAGGGCACCGACGGCGTGTCGCTGGAAACCTGGAAGTGGAACGAGGTGCTCACCGAGCTTGGCTACGAGACTTTCTTCTTCTCGGGGAAGAGCGACTGGTTCCCCGAGCGCTCGCACGTGGTCGAAGAGGCCTTCTTCCGGCACCCGCGCGTCCTCGAGCTGCAAAATGAAATTTTCGACCGCAGCACGAGGCGGCGCGGCCTGACCGCCGAGGTCGGCGAGATCAAGGGCATGCTCAAGGCCAGGCTCTACGATTTCGTGAAGACCTTTTCCCTCGATGCGCTGATCGTCGAGAACGCGTTCGCCATCCCTGTCAACATCCCTCTCGGGGTAGCCATAGCCGAGCTGGTGGCCGAGATGGAGATGCCGACCGTCGCCCACAACCACGACTTCGCGTGGGAACGGCAGCGCTTCATGACCGGCTGCGCCGAAGACTACCTTGTCCGCGCGTTTCCGCCGCGCCTGCACAGCGTCTACCACGTGGTGATCAACTCCGAGGCGATGCGGCAATTGGCGTTCCGCTGCGGCATATCCTCGGTGATGATTCCGAACGTGTGGGACTTCGACGCCGCGCCCGTGGTCGAGGACGAATACAACGGAAGCCTCCGCTCCGAGCTCGGTATGGGCGACGACGAGGTCCTCTTCCTCCAGCCGACGCGCATAGTGGCCCGCAAGGGCATAGAGAGCGCGATAGAACTCGTGGCGAGGTACAACGCTTCCAACGGCGACCGGCAGGGGAGGTTGCTCATATCGCATCCCGACCTTGACGAAGGCGACGAGTACCAGATCCGCGTCATCGACTACGCCAAGTTCATGGGCGTCGACCTCGTAGTGCGGCCGGACCTGATCGGCGTGGAACGGGGTATCAGGCCGGACGGCGGCAAGGTGTATTCATTGTGGGATACGTACGTACAGTCGGATTTCGTCACGTATCCGTCGACGTACGAGGGCTTCGGCAACGCGTTCCTCGAGGCGATATTCTACCGCAAGCCCCTGCTCGTCAACCGCTACGCGATCTACGCGCAGGATATAGAGCCGCTGGGCTTCAAGACCACGGTGATGGACGGCTACGTCACGGACGCCGTCGTCAAGGACGTCGCCCGCGTGCTGTCGGATCCGGTCGAGGCCCGCAAGCGCGTCGCCGAGAACTTCGCGATAGGCAAGCGCTATCTTTCGTACGAGCTCCTGAGGCGGCGCCTGCCAATAATCTTCATGAACTTCGGCTCCGTTTCATGAGTCCGACGGACTCTACTTTAGAAATCGGCTGAAATGCCAAGTCCCGCGAACCACGCTGAAGGCTGCGGGGACCAATCAAGTCCGCCTAGCGCCCTGAACGCCAGCGGCAGGCCCTCGGGCACGAAGCGCAGCTCCAGAGCGCTGCCGAGCGGCCAGGCGACCGCGAAACCATCGGCCAGCGAGAGCGTCGATACCTCCGCCGAAAGCGACGCGCTCCAGGAGTAGCCGCCCGCAGACAAAGCCGCGCCAATGCCGGCCCGCGCGGAGGCTCCGTCCTCGAAGTGCGCCGATATCCGCGGAAGGACGACGACGTTGACGAAGCGCGAGCCGAACCCGACAGCCGCTCCGAGCCGCGCGTAGGCGGGGTCGCCTGATCCACCGGCGCTTATCCTGCCATCGGCTACGGCCGCCAGCCCGAAATACGTTATATCCAGAGGCACGGGAATCCTCAGCCCGACCAGTACCGCGGAGCTGTCGTCGCTGCCGAACTCCACGCCGAGGCCCAGGTCCAGCCGATTCTCGAGCGACAGGGAAACCCCCATCGCCGCCTCGACGCCGAGCGTCGACGAGCCGGACGCGCCCGTCGCGACGACTGAAGCGTCGAATCGGAACCCGTCGGCCGCCGGCGGCAGCGCCTCCGGCGCGTAGACGGAACCGGGCAGGGCGCCGAACGAGCCCGCAGGCACGACCACGAGAGACGAATCGACGACGACAGTCGCCTCGAACACGTATTCCGGCTCGATGCTCTCGACCCCCGGCTCCGCGCGCGCCTCAACGCGTACCGAGTACGTTCCGTCGGGTACCGGCGAGCCGTCCGCGTTCCGGCCATCCCAGGCCGCGAGTTGCTCCCAGTCGTCGAACGGACCGAGTTCCGCCGCGGCAACCGTCGAGCCGTCCGCGGCCTTGACGGTGAAGCCGGCTCGGCCCGGGGCGCTCACGCGGAACCCGACCCTCGCCGAGCCCTTGAGACCCGAGTTGAGCGGGTTGAACCTTCCGGTGGACAGGGTGAAACCGTCGGCCTCGAAAGGCGCGCTTTCGAGAACCGCGTCGAGCGTGACGACGAGGCGTTCGGGAACGCGGATGTCGTACGAGCGTTCCCTGTAGCCGAAGGCCCGCACGATCACTGTAAGCCTTCCCGCAGGCACCTCGATGGTGCCAGGGGAGTACGCTTCCCCGTCGATCACTATTGTCGCGCCGGGCGGGTAGCTGCGCACGTCGAGGAAGCCTGTCCTGCGTTCAAGGGTAGCGGTAAGCGTGGTCTTGGTGTCCGCAGCCAGCGTGAGCCGGAGGAGCATGTCGTAATACCCGGGCGCGCCTATTACAACGAGATGGCTCCCGGCCTGCAAACCGCTCACGTCGATGGGGACGCTGCCCCGCAGCTGGTTGTCCACCCATACGGACGCGCCCCTTACATCGCAGCGTACCGACAGCGATGACAAGCCGCCGAGGGCAAGCGATTCCACCTCGATTTCGGGCGAGTACCCGAAGCCGGCCGCCATTGCGACGCCCGCCGTAAAAAGCATCGATATGAAGCAAAGTCGTCTCATATCCTTACTGTAATCCTCCGCGGCTGGCGCCACAAGCGTTGTTTTGGCGAAGCGATGCTTGTGAAGCGCCACTGGGCATCCTACAATTGGATGATAAAGCGATTCGGGGAGGCGGATGTGGGAGTACTTATACCTATTGGCTCGGGCAAGGGTGGCGTGGGCAAGACGGTCTTCACAGCCAATCTGGGAACCGTGCTCGCCGGGTACGGCAAAACCGTCATCCTTGTCGACCTCGATCTTGGCGGCGCGAACCTGCATACCTGTCTCGGCGTAAGGAACAAGCACCCCGGCGTCGGCTCGATAGTCTGGAAAAAGGAAAAGAAACTCGAAAACCTGGTCGTCGAGACCGGGATCGAGCGGCTCTTCCTTGTACCCGGCGACAACCTCCTTCCGGGAACGGCGAACCTCGACTTCTTCACCAAGCGCCGCATAATGAAGGAGTTGCAGGAATTGACCGCCGACTACGTTCTGCTCGATCTGGGTGCTGGTGCTTCCTACAACATCATCGATTTCTGGTTGATGGCGCCCAACGGCATAGTGATAACGACGCCAGAGATACCTGCCATACTCAACGCGTACGCCTTCCTCAAAACGGCGGCGTACCGACTGCTGTTCCGCTCGTTCGGCAAGGGCAGCGAGGAACGGGAGAAGATCGCCGAGTTCGTCGTCAACAGGGTAGAGGGGCAGGGCGACACCTTCCTGCAGTTCGCCGAGTCCCTCGCGTCGGGAGGAGGAGCCAAGGGGTTGAAGGCCCTCGAGGAAATCACCCGGCTACGGCCCCGGGTCGTCGTCAACATGGGCGCCGGCCAGGAGGACGCGAACCTTGCCCAGCGCCTCCGGGAGATATCCTCCCGCAATCTCGGCATAGGCATGGAGTACATCTCGTACATCATGCGCGATCCGTCAGTATCCGCCTCGCTTGCGGACCGGTCGCCGCTCGCCGTGACCTCACCCGACTCGGCCTTCGTCCGGGGCGTGAAGATGGCCGCGGAGCGGATAATGAAGGCACCGATGGCAAACGCGCCGAGCCTGGAGCTCGACGACGAGGACCTGTTCTCGGTGATAGAGAAGGCGATGGAAGACGAGGCCGAAGCGGCCATCTAGCCCGGATACCTCACAGCAGAATCGGTCTTGCGCGCGCCGACCGATACAGCTATTGTAGGCTCGCGATGATCAGGAATTCCCCCCTCACAGCGCCAAGACTCATCTGCGCGTTGCTCTGCGCGTCGTTGCTCGCCGGCTGTTCGCCGTACCGCGGCGGCGAGCGCGCGTCGGCGGATCGGATGGCGGCGCCCGACCCGTTCGAGGCACGGTCCCGGAGCATAGTGTCCGGCATGGATGACGCCGCCCTCGCGGGGCAGGTGCTGATGATGGGGGTGAACGGGCTCCGGACTCCCTCGTCCGCGAGCGCCGCTCTCCTCTCCGAGGTCCGGCCTGGAGCCGTTGTGCTGTTCGGCTTCAACCTGTCAGAGGATCCGCGCGTAGTCTCGGGCCTGTGCGACGGGATACGCGCTCAGGCGACGACGGGAGGCCCTGTCCCGGCGACGACGGGAGGCCCTGTCCCGGCGACGACGGGAGGCCCTGTCCCGGCGACG
>CAZKJA010000090.1:0-11149 GCA_964552925.1 uncultured Treponemataceae bacterium | reverse complement strand
GGTCGCGATTGTCAGGTCCTTGCCCTTGCGTCGGACTGCGGGTACGCCTTCCGGCACTTCGTAATAGCCCTCGGGAACGCCAGAGGCCTCGAACTGTTCGCCCACGTCGTACAGGAGCTGGCTCTCGAAAAACACCACAGGGTCAGTACCGCGCAGCGCCAGGTTGAGCATGCCCTTCGCGTCGAAAGGCGTCGCCGGGAAGTAGGCCTTGAGGCCAGGGACGTGGGCAACCAAGGCGGCCCAGTCCTGCGAGTGCTGCGCGCCGTACTTGTTGCCTACCGACACGCGCATCACGAGCGGCATTTTGAGGAGTCCGGCCGACATCGACTGCCACTTGCTCGCCTGGTTGAATATCTCGTCGCCGGCGCGGCCCATGAAGTCGCAGTACATAAGCTCGACGACCGCCCGGCCGCCCGAGAGCGCGTAGCCGACGCCGGCTCCGATGATGGCGCCTTCGGATATCGAGCTGTTGAACAGCCTGTTGTACGGCAGCAGTTCGGTCAGGCCGCGGTACACGGCGAAGGCGCCGCCCCAGTCGCGGTTCTCCTCACCCCAGGCCGCCATCGTCGGGTCGATGGCGAAGCGGTGGGCCATCGCCTCGAACAGCGCGTCGCGGTACTGGTACAGTTTGTTCTTGGAGACCGGCTTGCCTTCCGCGTCGAAGGCGTAACGGAGCTTGCCGGCGAGCGCCTTGACCCTCGCGTTGTCTGCGAGCGGCTGGGACAGCTCGGGAACGCGGGACTTGCCCGCCTGAGTGTCGGTATCGAAGCGCTCGACCTTGCCGTTGGAAAGCATCACCGACTCTATGAAGGTGCCGCTCGCGCGCGGGCATAATTCGTCGTTGACTGCGAGCTTGACCACCGCCTGCAGCTTCTCGGCTATTGCTGCCCTCGCGGTGGCGAGCGAATCGGCGCTGGCCGCCTTGTTGGCCACCAGGTAGCGGCCGTAGTCCTCGATGGCGTCCGCGTCCTGCCACAGTTTTATTTCTTCGGGCGTGCGGTAGCTCGAGGCGTCGGAAGGCGAGTGCCCCGACACGCGGTAGGTGATGGTGTCCAGGAGGACGGGGCCCTTGCCCGCGAGCAACAATTCCTTTTTGCGGGCGACGGCGTCTGCGACGGCGAGCGGGTTGTATCCGTCGACGCGCTCCGCGTGCATGTTTTCCGGGTTTACCCCGGCGCCAACCCTTGCCAGGATTTTGTAACCCATCGTCTCGCCGTTGGTCTGCCCTCCCATGCCGTAGAAGTTGTTGAAGAAGTTGAACAGGATAGGAGGCGCCCCGCCAACCGATTCCGGCCACAGTTCCCGGTACTGGTCCATCGACGCGAGGCTCATCGCCTCCCAGACAGGGCCGCAACCCATCGACGCGTCGCCTATGTTCGCTATGACGATGCCGGCCTTGCCGTTGATGCGCTTGAACAGAGCCGAGCCGACGGCGATGTCAGCCGAGCCGCCGACGATAGCGTTGTTCGGCATCGAGCCGAATGGCGTGAAGAACGCGTGCATCGAGCCGCCGAGCCCCCGGTTGACGCCCGCCTTCCTCGCGAATATCTCGGCGAGCGTCCCGAACAGCACGAAGTTCTCCGCGAGGTCCTTGAGGTTCTTGTAGGGTATCTTCTCGGCCAGCGCGAGCGTCTCGCCTCCCAGGAAGCCCTTCATTATCGCCTCGAGCCGCGCCTCGTCGAGCGTGCTCACCGCCGAGTAGCACTTGGCGAGGATTTCGCCGTGGCTGCGGTGCGAGCCGAAGATGTAGTCGTCGACCCCGAGCGCCAGACTCTGCCCCACCGCGGCCGATTCCTGCCCGATCGATAGGTGCGCGGGGCCCTTGTGGTTGTACTCGATGCCGTTCCAGGCACCTTTTGTCTTGAACGAGTTGAGCATCAACTCGAACTCGCGTATCGTCGCCATGTCGTACCAGGCGCGTACCAGCCGGTCCACACCCCAGCGAGCGGCTTCCTTCGCGAAATCGCCTTTGTAGGCGTTGAGCGGAATATCCTTGATCTTGAGCGTTCCTGGCGCGCGGACCTTGGCGGGTTCCACGGTGATTGTCTTGGGCATGTTTCAGTCTCCTTGATCGATCTTTGGTATCAGTGTTTGCTCTCGCCGAGTTGCCAGGCGGCGTCCCGGATAAGTTCCCATACGGTCGGGTGGGGAAGGATCAGTTCCCGGAGCTCCGACACCCTCATCTCCTGCTCGATGAGGACGACTCCTCCCCATATCGTCTCGGCGGCGTAGGGTCCCACTCCGTGGAGCCCGAGTATGCGGCCGCTCGCCTTGTCGGTGACAAGCTTCACGGCACCGTGCGCCTGGAAGCCGTTCTCGGCGGCGAAGCGTCCCGACGCCCGGAGCGGAATCTTTACGCAGGCGGGTTCGAAGCCGCGCTCCCTGGCGTCCTTCTCGGTCATGCCGACGCCGGCTGCCTCGGGTATAGAATACACCGCCCACGGTACGGCGTCCCAGCGCATCCGCTGGCGTCCCCTTGAGGCGCCTTCCGACCCGCAGCCAGCTTGGCCGCCGAGCGACGCGTCGATGTCCGCCGCCGCGACCTCGGCCATCCTGTAGGCCGAGTGCGCCAGGAGGCTCCTCCCGGTGACGTCGCCGGCGGCCCAGACCCCGCTTTCGCTCGTGCGCATGCGCTCGTCGACGGTGACGCCCTTTGCGGACCGGTCTAGGCTCACCGATTCCGCGCCCCAGCCGTCGACGTTCGCCTTGCGGCCTATCGCGGCGAGCACGAGGTCGGCCTCGACCGACTCCGCGGCGCCATCCTTCGTCGTGTACCTGACGACGGCGCTCCCGTCCGGGGCATCCTCCACCGAGCTGACCCTGCACCCGAGTTTCCAGGCAACCTTGTTCATCGCGCGGCGCAAGACCGGTGCCTGCTCCGCGTCCATGAACGGTACTATCTCTTCGAGCATCTCGATCACGGACACCTCGCTGCCGAGACTCGAGAACAGGCTCGCGAACTCGACGCCTATGACGCCGCCGCCTATCACGCAAAGCCGCTTCGGGACTTCACCGAGTTCGAGGATGCCAGTCGAGTCGAGCACCTTCGGGTTGCCGCGGAGGCCGGGTATAGGAGGGATGACCGGTGAAGAGCCGGTGCAGACGAGTATCGCTTTGCACTCTTCGTTGCTTGATACGCCATCCAGAGTTGTCACCTTGACGAGGCCCCGCCCGAGTATGCTTGCCTCGCCGGCTACGACCGTCGCCTTGGCGCGCTTCATCTCGGAGGCGATGCCCGCGCGCAGTTTCTCGACGACCTCCCGCTTCCAGGCCATCATCTTCCCGAAGTCGAAGCGGACGTTGTCGGCGCTCACGCCGAAGCGTTCGCCTTCGAGCGCGTGCACGTAATATTTGGCCGAGTTGAGGAGGGTTTTTGTAGGGACGCAGCCCACGTTCAGGCATGTACCGCCCAACATTCCCTTTTCGACAAGCAGCACGGTGCGGCCGCGGGCTCCTAGCCGCTCCGCGGCACGGTATCCGGCGGGTCCGCCGCCCATGATTATGACGTCGTAGCCGGCGCTCATCTGGCTACCCACAGGTCGGCGTCAGCCATCGCGGCGCACAGGTCCTTGAGAAACCGCGCCGCGGGCGCCCCGTCGACCACTTGGTGGTCGGAGGTCAGCGACAGGCCGATCGCCGGCTCCATCGAGTACGAGCCGTCGGGCGCTACGAACGGTTTTGGGAGTATGGCGCCTACGCCGAGCACGCAGACCTCGGGGGTGTTGATCACCGGCGTGAAATAGTCCACCCCTAGCGCTCCGAGGTTTGATACAGTGAATGTCGAGCCGGACAGCTCGTCCGGGGAGGCCTTGCCTTCGACGCAGGCGGCCGCGAGGCGCTTCGCCTCGGCTGAAATCTGCTGCAGCGACAAGAGGTCCGCGTTGCGTATGACCGGCACCATCAGCCCACGGGGGGTGTCGACCGCCAGGCCGAGGTGTACGCGCTCGAAGGTTTTCACCGTGTCGCCGATCTTGAGCGAATTGCAGTTGGGATGATCCTTCAAGACCCTCGAGGCGACGAAGAGGACTATATCGCCCACGGTCACCCCGCTCATTCCCAGGCTTGGCTGCGAAGCCTTCATGCGTGCCCGCAACGCTTGCAGCCTCCCGGCCGGCGCGGAGCCGTGAAGCGTGAATTGCGCCGTGGTCGCGAGGGACTCGCGCATCCGGTCGGCTATCACCTTGCGGATGCTCCGTATAGGCGTCTCGGTGAAGGCACCAGGGAATCCGGGGTCCATTGCACCTGCCATGCCCGTAACCGCGACGGACTGGGTGCCACCGGCGGAAGTGGCAAGGCCACTGGCACCTCCCGCGGAACCGGCAGCAAACGCCGCCGCCTCGATGTCGGCGAGCAGTATGCGGCCGCCGGGACCAGTACCAGCCTGTGGTACAGTTGCGCCTCCGGCCGCCGCGGACCGGGCGGCGGCCGACAGCGGTCCCCTGGCTTCGAGCGCCGATTTGACGTCGCGTTCTATAACCCGGCCGCCGGGCCCCGAACCCGCCAGCGCCGCCGGGTTGAAAGCCTCGTGGAAGGCAAGTTCCCTGGCACGCGGCGAAATGCCGACGCTCGCCTGGGCTTGGCTCGCCGGCGCTGTAGCAGCCAGCCGGGCATCCGGGCTCTGTATCGGCGCCGCGGCGGATACAACTTCCTGCACGCTGGGGGTAGCCGGTGCTTTCGGTTCCGCCTCGGTGGAAGCCGAAGCCGTTGTGGCGGCCCCGCCGGGGACGGCCTTTGTCCAGTCCTCTCCGGCCTCGCCCAGGACTGCGATCGGAGCCAGGACAGGGACGTCGTCGCCCTCGGCGGCAAGGAGCTTCAAAACGACGCCGTCGAAGCCGGCGGGAACTTCGAAGACGGCCTTGTCAGTCTCGACGTCGCAGAGGATGTCGGCCGCTGAAAGCTTTGCGCCTTCGGCGGCGCGCCAATGTACGAGCACGCAGGATTCCACGGTGTTGCCCTGGCGGGGCATTGTCACTAGTTTGGCCACAAAGCGTCTCCTTATACCAATCTGAGGTCTATTGCCGCAGCGCGGAGTTCGTCCGCGGCAGCAGGCGGGAGGCCGTCATCGGTGATGACGGTGTCAACGCTTGAAAGGGGCAGTACCGACACGAAGCCGGAGCGCCCGTATTTGGATGAATCGGCGAGGAGGACAGATACCTCGGCCCGGCTTACCATCGCCTTCACTATTTCCGCGCCTTCCGCGAGGTGAGTTGTCATGCCCCGCTCCACCGAGAGGCCGTCGGTTCCCACGAAGGCCAGGCGCACGTTGTATCGCCCTATCGCGTCAAGCGCCAGCGGACCGACAAGCGACTCTGTCAGACGCCTGTATTCGCCTCCGACCATCGTGACCGAAAGCGAGGGGTTGCTCCTCGCCCAGGTGAGGACAAGGGCGGAGTTGGTAACGATGTGGACGTCCCGCCTGCCGCCGAGGTGGCGCATTACGAGTGCTGTGGTCGTGCCGGCTTCTATCATTATGCGGTCGCCGTCACGCACCATCGCGGCTGCGGCCTTCGCAATCCGCGCCTTCTCGGCGGGGCGTTCGCGCAGTCGGTCGAGGACGTTCGAGTGGAAGCTAGGGGTCGCGCCGCCGTGGGTGCGTTCAAGGTAGCCGAGGTCTTCGAGATTTTTAAGATCCGCGCGGATCGTCACGACGGATACGCCCAGGGACTCGGACAGCCTGGATACGGAGAGGGAGCCTTCATCGGCAAGTGAGTCGATTATCTTTCGTTCCCGCTCCGATAAAGCATCGTTCATCCAGCCGTATCCTTTCCATTTGCTTTCGTATTGCTTTGTATTTGATTTCGATATTAATCCGGCTTTTTATCCGCGTCAAGGGGTCGACTACTAGTGCTACGAACCTTATGGAAAATCTGTAATCTCTGGAACCAACTAATTTCATCCCGTCATCATCCGAAGACATACTTGGGCAGCTTTACGCTTGACATCCCGCCCCCAGTTGGGGAATGCACGGTTTTCGTCCATACCTTCAGGTCGATGGGCAGGAGCGCAAGGTGTGACAGGAATACACGGCGTGTGAACATATGCCTCCGCAAGCTGGTCACAACCTGCTCGGCGATGCCTGCCATAGTAGCCGCGGTTGCAGTCATATGTACTGGCCACCTAATCAAATACCGCTTTGCGTAGTTATGGTGCGCCAAGTAAGAATACAGCCGGCTCATGGTGTTAGCCGCAAAGCGGGAGAAGCAAGCTGTCTCTCGCCGGTGATTCGCCTGGTCTTTCCTGATCTCCCTGTCGATGTAGTTCGACGCGAATAGTGGGTTGCTGAACACCCGGGCTGCCGTCGAGGGGATCCGGATCCGGACGCAGCGGCGCCTCCCATCCTGTTCTGTGTAGAGTCGGTGCCTGCGGAAAGAGCGCTCGTACTCGATCTTCTCATCGGTGACCAGTATTAGCGGTGTGGCCTTGGTGATGGAGCGTTCGCACTCCAGCATGTCCAGATGTTCCGTAAACGAGCGCTCGATGGCCTTCCGCTCAAAATCGGCAACTCTGTAGAGCATGTCCCGCTTTGTTCTCTGGGCATCACGCATAGGGCCGGAACGGCGCGTGGCTGCATGGCTGAGCCCTAGTATGAAGCGCGAGCTGGAGGTGATGGAAATGCCGATGTCGCTGGGGAAATACTGTGAAGAGTCGAATGACACCAACCCGTCGAAGCAGACCGGTTCGCCAGGAACCGCCAGCTTCCGAAGCGATGAATGCAGGCCAATTGCTTGCCTGGCAAGGCGGTCGATGCGATTAGTGATACTGTCACAGGAACAGTGGAACTCCCTGGAGAGGGCACGTGTGCCCATCGAGGAGGCAGCGAGCCGCTCCAACCTTCGCAGATGGATAACGAACTTGGCGTAGTAGTGCACGGAGAATGTCTGGGTCGAAAAGGTCCGGCCGCAGCCTAGGCATTGGTACCGCTGTACCCTGCCGAATGCCTTGGTTTGATGGAAGCCATCGAGGCACCACCAATGCGTTGCGACAGGCTTTGGATGGTGCGTGCAGGTTGCGAAGGGGCAGAAAGGCGGGGTGAACATGGGCATCCTCCGGCTCTGGGTGATGCCCTTACTATTTCGATCCGATCACCGGCGCTTTCGATTCGTACTGATATTCCAAAAGATTCGTGACACTATAGACGATCCACAGGTTTCGATATAGTCTCGGCTTTGGCAAGGGGGCACGACATGGCGTATCTGGACGGGATGTTTTCACTGACGGGCAAGACGGTCGCTATAACAGGTGGCGGCGGGGTGATAGCCGGGGCGATGGCGGAAGCCTTCCTGCGATCTGGAGCCAGGGTTGCGCTGTGGGGCCACCGGATGGTATCCGCTGAAGCGGCGAAACAGAGGCTTTCTTGCCTGTCGGGTCTGGAAGATTGCGGGAAGCGCATCCTGAGCCTCGAGGTCGATGCGATGTCGGAGGAAGCGGTCAAGGCCGCTCTCGATAAGACCGCGGCCGGACTCGGCGGCCCGGACATACTCGTCAACGCCGCCGGCGGCAACCGGGGTAAGTCTCCCTTCGTCGATATCGACGTGAAGGTCTTCGAGGACGTCCTCAAGCTCAACCTGCTCGCCGGCCTCATAGTGCCGACCAAGGCGACCGCCGCTTTCTGGATTGCGCACGGCATCAAGGGCACTATCATCAATTTCGCGTCGATGGCTTCATATATACCGCTGTCGGGTGTCTGGGCGTACGGCGCCGCGAAGGCCGGCGTGATGAACCTGACAATGGCGAGCGCCAAGGAGTTCGCCCCGCACGGCATCCGCGTCAACGCGATTGCCCCCGGCTTCTTCCTCGGCGATCAGAACAAGGCGCTCCTTGTCGACCAGGAGACGGGCGATCTGACCCCGCGCGGCCAGAGTGTCATCGCGCACACGCCGTTCGGGCGCTTCGGGAACGTTTCCGAGCTTGCCGGCGTCACGCTGTTCCTCGCGTCGCAGGAAGCCTCGGGCTTCGTCACCGGGGTGACTATCCCCGTCGACGGCGGCTATCTGGTCAGCAATATTTAATGAGGGGGAAGTCATGAAACGCTTCATGGATGAGGATTTCTGCCTCGAAAACGAACCGGCGCGCAGGTTGTACCACGACTATGCGGCGGACATGCCAATCTTCGATTACCACTGCCATGTACCACCGGCCCAGATAGCCGAGAATACCCGCTTCGAGAACCTGACACGGCTATGGCTCGGCGGCGACCACTACAAGTGGCGCGCGATGAGGACTGCCGGCATCGACGAGAAGTACATCACCGGCGACGCGCCCGATCCGGAGAAGTTCCGCGCATGGGCGAAGACCGTGACCAGGACCATCGGAAACCCGCTGTACCACTGGACGCACCTGGAACTAAGGCGCGTCTTCGGCGTCGACACGATCCTCAACCCCGATACGGCCGACGAAATCTACCAGGCGTGCAACGCGAAGCTGGCCGGTGAGGATTACCGCGTCCGTGGATACCTGAAGCGTTTCAAGGTGCGCGCGGTGTGCACGACCGACGACCCCGTCGACACCCTTGCCCACCACGAAGCGATAGCCTCCGACCCGTCGCTCGGCACGAAGGTGATGCCCGCCTTCCGTCCGGACAAGGCCCACGCGATGGAGAATCCCGAGCGCTACCGCGAGTGGGTCGGACTCCTCTCCAAAGCCTCCGGCATAGCGGTCAAGGATTACGACTCGCTGCTCGCCGCGCTCTTGAATCGGCACGACTACTTCCACGCCCACGGTTGCCGCTTGTCTGACCACGGCCTCACCTTCGTCCCGGCCGTCGCGGGCAGTTACGTCGAATGCGAAGCGCTTGTAAAGCACGTCCTGGCCGGCGGCGCGGCGCTCAAGGAGGACATACTCAAGCTTCGCGGCGCGTTGCTGACCGAGTTCGGAAAAATGGACGCCCGTAAGGGCTGGGTTATGCAGCTCCATGTCGGTGCCCTGCGCAACGCCAACTCCAGGATGTTCGGCGCGCTGGGCCCGGACACCGGTTTCGATGTTATCGGCGACTGGCCGCAGGCAGAAGGCATAGCGTCGCTCCTCGACCGGCTTGACAAGGAAAACCTCCTGCCCAAGACCATCCTCTACGTCCTCAATCCGCGGGACAATGAAGTAATGGCGGCGATGGCCGGCGCCTTCCAGGGTGGATCGAGCGCGGGCAAGATCCAGTTCGGCTCCGGTTGGTGGTTCAACGACCAGAAGGACGGCATGCAGAGGCAGCTGACCGCGCTGTCGAGCCTGGGGCTCCTAAGCGCATTCGTCGGCATGCTTACAGACTCGCGGAGCTTCCTCAGCTACCCGCGCCACGAGTACTTCAGGCGCATAATGTGCAACCTTGTCGGCGGATGGGTCGACAGGGGCGAGGCTCCCGACGACATGGCGCTGCTCGGCGGTATGGTCAGGGATATAAGCTACAGGAACGCGGCGCAGTGGTTCGGGATGGATGTTCCTTCATCGTAATGCACGGACCGACTCCCGAATGGTGAGCGTGGTTTTAAGGACTATGGCCGCATGGTCAAGATCCGGCGTGTTGATGTGATCAATGACCGTCCTGCCCGCGAGTTTCCCTATGAGGAACCTCGGTACCCGTACCGAGGTCAGCGGGGGTTCGCATGCTGTCGCGTTCTCGCTGTCGTCGAAACCGATGGCCGAAATGTCCTGGGGCACCCGTAGACCGACCGCCTTCAGCCTGTCGATACCATACTGCGCGTATTCGTCGTTGACGAATACTATCGCGCTTGGCAGGGATTCCTTGTCCGGTGCCGCCGACAACAATTCCGAAAGCGCCTCATCGACCTTGCCGAGGAAAAAGCGTGGTTCGAGGCCTTCCTTTTCCATCCGCTCCATGTATCCCTTCAGCCGCAATTCAGTGTAGTCGTAGACTCGATCTCCTCCGATAAACGCGATCTTTTTATGGCCTTGGGAAAGAAGGTACTCGACGGCGGATCGGGCTCCCGCGCCGTTGTCCATGCCGACTACGCTGACCCCTTCCGGGCCATGCTGTCTTGCCAGGAGTACGCAGGGGAGGTTCTCGGCTCGGATATCGCCGAATATCGGGTCATTCTCGAGCGCTCCCATCAGGATCACCCCGTCGGGCCGCAACGATGGATCGTGGATCAGGGCGCTCGTCGCGTGATTCGGCCGGAGCGGCGGGTCGTGCGCCGCCAGGGTCAGGGTACCGTGGGCTTCCTCTACCACCGCCGCCTTGACCCCCTGGAGCAATTCACGGAATACCTGGTGCGAACTCATGCTCAAGGGATGGATGAGGAGGATGCTCGGATTTTTAGTCGGAGTATGCTTGCCGTTGAAGAATTGAGGGTCGAGTTCCGCGATGGCGCGCAAGACTTTTTCCTTCATCGCCTGAGATACGTTGGGCTTGTTGTTGAGGACCAGGGATACCGTGCTTTTTGAAACGCGCGCGTGCCTGGCTATATCGGATAAGGATGCCATACCAACCTTTCGAACGGTACTCTACCGTTCGTTCGAATTTTATTCAATCAGCGCCAGTCTATAAAGACTCCCAGAAAATCATTCGGCCTTTCAAGCAGGTTTTCGAAGGCGGTCTGGACGTGTTCCGGCGGGACGATGGTCTGGACAAAGGGTTTGGTCACCAGCATACCTTCCTTGACCATCTCAAGGAGTCCATCAAGAGCCTGCTGTTGGGATTGCCACAGCACGAAAGGCTGCAAGACGCCTTCAAGCGCGTCTTTGGGCGGGAGTATGGTTTCGTGCGCGCCGATGATGCTGATCAGCTTCCGGTGGACCATCTTGTAGAAATTCACCTCGGCGGTTCCGCGGCTCGAACCAAGCAGTATCAGCTGTCCCCGTTTTCCCAGATGGATCAATGCTTCGTTTACTACGGCGGGTGATCCCGTCGCCTCGATTATCGTATCGGCGGTATAGGGTATTTCAGTCGCTGTGCTGGCTCCGGGTATCCCGCAATCCCTGGCCGTGGACAGTCTCTTATCCGAGAAGTCGAGTATGCTCACCCGCTCCACGGAGGGAAGGGTTTTCATGAGCTGCGCGCACAGGTTCCCCACTATGCCCGCCCCGTATACGATCACATCCCGGGGCGCGGCATGCAGGGCGGCGATGGCGCTGTACGCGATCTGGGCGAAACGGACCAGGAGGAACGGCCGGGGGTCGAAATCCCGGGGCAACCTTGCCA
>CAZKJA010000089.1:5621-11299 GCA_964552925.1 uncultured Treponemataceae bacterium | reverse complement strand
CTTGGCGTGCGCTGTGCTCCTCTATGTCCTCTTGTTCAAGACGAGGCTGGGCTTCAAGATCAGGGCGGTCGGCAAGAACCGGTACGCCGCCGAGGCGCTTGGAATAGGAATACAAAAGCACATAGTGCTCACGCTCGCGATCAGCGGAGGCCTCGGGGGCCTGGCCGGCGCTGTCGAGATCCTCGGCGTGCATTACAGGCTGTTCGCCGCCTTCTCGCCCGGATACGGTTTCGACGCCATAGCCGTAGCGTTGCTCGGAATGGTGCACCCCATCGGCATAATCGCCTCGTCCTACCTGTTCGGGGTGCTGCGCAGCGGTTCAATCCTGATGCAGGCGACCTTCGGGGTCAACAAGGACATGGTCTCGGTTATCACCGGGGTTATAGTACTCTTCATGGGGATGAGCTCGCCGATAGGGTTGCTTATAATCGACAGGATTAAAAGGAAGAGCCATGGAACTGCTCGTTAACCTGTTCAGCCTGTCGATCTTCGCCTCTACCCTGCGGATCGCCACGCCGTTGATCCTCGCCGCGCTCGGCGGTTGCATGTCGGAGCGTTCCGGCGTCATAAACATCGGGCTCGAGGGCATGATGCTCATAGGCGCGTTCGCGGCGGTTGTCGGATCGCAGTTCTTCGGCCCGTGGACGGGGCTGCTGATGGGGGTATGCGCCGGTGGCTTGATGGGCTTCCTGCACGCCTTCATGAGCGTCACCGTCGGCGCGAACCAGATAATAAGCGCCACGGCCATAAATATCCTCGCCGTGGGAATTCCCAATATCCTTGTCCCGGTATTCTGGCCGGGGCATTTCGGCATATCGCCGACTGTCAGGGGAATTCCGGAGATACGCATCCCCATCCTCGCCGACATCCCGGTGCTGGGGAAAATCCTTGGCCAGCACAACCCTGTCGTCTACATCGCCCTCATCCTGGTCCCCGTCATCCACTTCCTGCTTTTCAAGACGCGGCTGGGACTTCGCATCCGGGCGGTAGGCGAACACCCAAGGGCGGCGGACACGCTGGGGGTCAAAGTCTACAGGATGCGCTATATCGCCGTGACAATAAGCGGCTTGCTCGCCGGTCTCGGAGGAGCCTTCCTTTCGATATGCTATCAGTCGCAGTTCTCGTCATCGATGACAGCGGGCCGGGGTTTCATCGGGCTGGCCGCGATGATCTTCGGCAGGTGGTCGCCGATAGGGGCGATGCTCGCGTGCCTGTTGTTCGGGTTCGCCGACGCCTTCCAGGCGGGAGCTCAGGCCGCGGGCGTTCCCATACCGCCCGATCTCATGCCCGCGTTCCCGTACGTACTGACGCTCATCGCGCTCGTCGGACTCCTGGGCAAGACCTCCGCGAGTCCCGCGGCGAACGGGAAATTCTACCAGAAGGGATAGGCAACCATGTTCGACATACTCATAAAGAATTGCTGTCTTGTCACGATGAACGGCAGCCGCGAGATACTCCAGGGCTGTTCCGTTGGAATAGAGAACGGCAAGATCGCCGCCATCGGGCGCGAGCTCGGCGGCAAGGCGGCCAAGGTGATCGACGGCACCGATACCTGCGCCCTCCCGGGATTCGTCAATACTCACACCCACGCGTACCAGTCGCTTATCGAGGGCGTGGGGTACGACATGCATTTCAACCCCTGGAACCTTCGGTACCTGATACCGATAATATCGCGGATGCGGCCCGACCACGCGAGGATCTCCAGCGAGCTGGCCGCGCTCGAAATGATTAAGACTGGCACGACCGCGTTCTCCGACCATTGGTACCTGCACACCGATTTCGACAACATCGAAGAGGTCGCCGAGGGCTTCAACGCCTCCGGTCTGCGGAGCCATATAGTGTTCGGCTTCCTCAACGAGAGCTTCGCGGGCAGGAAGGCTGTCGGCGGCAGCGCGTCCGACGTGATAAAGGAGGAAGGCGAGCTCCTCGAGCGCGCGGCGAGCTTCGTCAAGAGAAGGCACGGATGGAACCTGCTGTCCGTAGGCCTCGGCCCGGGTTCGACCGAAGACGTGGGAACCGAGCTGTTCAAGAAGATAATCGCGCTCGGGAGGAAACTCGACGTTTCCCTCGTCACGCATATAGCGGGCTGGGTCGAGATAGTCTCGCGCTCGCTCGAGAAATACCGGATGCGCGACATGGAATACGCCCATTCCCTGGGCTTCACGGGCAATAAGTCGATAGCTATCCATGGTGTATGGCTTTCTGACGACGAGATATCGATAGCGGCAGATACTGGTACCGCCATCGCCCACAACCCTGTTGCGAACATGCACCTCGGGTACGGCACGGCGCCAATCGTGGAGATGCTCAAGGCCGGGGTCAAGGTGGGGCTCGGCACCGACGGGGCCGCGAGCTACACCTACGACATGCTCGAGATCGGGAAGACCGCGGCGATGCTCCAGAAGGTGAGAAAACTCGACGCCGAGGCGATCACCGCGGAGGTGGCGCTCAGGATGCTGACGACGGGCGGGGCGGAAGTCCTGGGGATGGAGAAGGAAACCGGGTCGGTTGAAGTCGGGAAGCGGGCCGACATCATAATGATTAAGTTCGGCGAGGCGCACCTCCTCAAAGGCGGGCGCCCGGTGCCGTCGATACTGTACAGCGCCCGCGGGACAGACGTTGTCAATTCGATAATCGACGGCAAGCTCGTAATGGAAGACCGCACGGTGCTTACCCTCGACGAGAAAGCCGTGACCGCCAGGGCGAACGTTGCGCGCGCGGAGCTTTTCGAGCTTGGAGGCGCCCAGACGCGCGAACTCCTCGAAGCGCCGTGGCCGAAGCGCGGCGCCGCCTGGAGGAGGGTCGATGGCCAGGTTTCATAAGCTGCTCAGGATCGACCTTGGCAGGAGAAGTTCCGCCGTGGAGGAAATCCCGCGGGACCTGGAACAGCGCTTCCTCGGCGGCAAGGGCCTCGCGACAGCCTACTTGATGAAGGAGATTCCCCAGGGTATCGATCCGCTGGGATCGCAGAACAAATTCATCATCACCGCGGGGCCGCTGACCGGAACCATCGCGCCGGCGTCAGCGCGCTTCGAGGTGGCGACCAAATCGCCGCTGACGGGCATCTTTCTTGACTGCAACTCGGGGGGGCATTTCGGAGCCGAGGTGAAGGCTGCGGGGTTCGACCTTGTCATCATCGAAGGGGTATCGTCCGATCCGGTTGTAGTATCCGTACGGAATGATACCGTCGATTTCCTCGACGCCTCCGGCATCTGGGGCCAGAATGTCTACGAAACCGAGCTGGCGGTGAGGAAGCTGATCGGAGACCCCGAAGCTCGTGTGCTTTCAATCGGCCCCGCGGGCGAAAACCTTGTAAAATTCGCGTCGCTTTCAAACGATTTCTCGAGGAACGCCGCGAGGGGCGGAACCGGGGCCGTGTTCGGTTCCAAGAGGCTCAAGGCGATAACCGTGCGCGGGACCAGGGACATCCCGGTGTACGACCTCAAGGAGATGAAGGAAGCGGTTGTCGCGGCGAAGGCCGTCATTTTCTCCAACCCCTGGGTGGCGGGTCAGCGCCAGTACGGCACTGTCAGGAACGTCGCCGTCGTCAACGGCCTGGGATTCCTCCCCGTCGACAACTTCACGCGAGGTCAACTTCCCTCGATCAAGGCGATTGACGAAATCGCGTTCGAGGAGAGGACGCGCAAAGTGCTCTCCTGCGGCGAGTGCCCTGTCGCCTGCGCCAAGGGGTACAGGCGCGAACGCGTCCAGATGGAGGGCCCCGAGTTCGAGACGGTCGGCTTGTTCGGTCCAAACCTCGGGATCATGGATCCCGACGACATCGCGTACCTCAACTACCTGTGCAACCAGTACGGCCTCGATACAATTACCGCGGGGGCGCTCATCGGAGGGCTTCTCGGGACAGAGCATTTCCCCGCGGATTCCGTGGACAGGAAGGAACTCGTGGCCGACCTGCTCGGCAAGATCACCCGCAGGGACGGAATAGGTTCGCTGCTCGCGGAAGGCCCGGTCGCGGTGGCGGCCGAACTCGGCCTGACCGACCGGATGCCCCAGATCAAGGGGATGGGGTTTCCAGCGTACGATCCCAGAATCAGCTACGGTACGGCCCTTGCCTACATGACCGCCGACAGGGGGGCCTGCCACCTGCGTTCCTGGCCGGTGGGTCGGGAAATGGGCGGCATGTGGAAGGACGACGACCTGGACGGCAGGATAGCCTTCGTGAAGGGCCAGCAGGACGACAAGGCGGCCGAGGAGTCCCTCACCGTCTGCCAGTTCGTCTACGGGATAGGGCTCCTGAACGACGTGCTCGCCAGGATGCTCAACGCGACGACGGGCGAGGATTGGGATCTTGCCGGGATGAGGATCGCGGGCGAGCGCTGCTGGACGCTTTCCAGGGTATTCAATTCCCGCGAGGGTATTTCCCGCAAGGACGACTACCTGCCGCGCAAGTTCGCCGAGGAACCGGTGCTCGACGGCCCTATCGCGGGCAAGGTGATGTCGCGCGCCACGCAGGACTATCTTCTCGACCACTACTACGCCCTGAGGGAGTGGAGCGCCGACGGGATCCCGCAAGACTCCCTCATCGAGCGCCTCGGGCTGAAGGACCTGCTATGAGCACCACGAATGCGAAGATTGCCTTGCTCCTCGTCCACGCCGATCGATGCACCGGTTGCAGGGTGTGCGAAGGGATATGCTCCATGACCCAGGAAAAAGTCCTGAACAAGGCCAGGAGCAGGATACGGATCTACCGGACGGATATCCTTGAATTGACGCAGAAGGTATGCGATCAATGCGCGGACCGTCCATGCGTCGCCGCCTGTCCCGTCGGCGCGATCATCGTCAAGGACGGGCAGGTACGCATCCGGAGGAGCGTGTGCGACGGATGCGGAGAGTGCGTCAAGGTCTGCGACAAGCTGTTCATGGCTCCTGATGGCAGCCACGCCATGATGTGCAACCAATGCGGAGCCTGCGTGGCTGGATGCCCCGAAAACGCCCTGGAGCTGGGGGAACGATGATGCTTGAGACGCAATTTCTTGGATACACGCTACGAAGTCCCCTGATGCTGACCGAGGGGCCGCTCTCGGGAACCGGGGAGCTCATACGCCGGGCGGCCACGGCCGACCTTGGCTTGATCTTCACCAAGGGAATCAGGCTCGAGCCTATCCGTTCCCCGGTTCCCTACATGAGCATCCACGGCGGAAGCCTCATGAACGCCGACTGGTCATGCGTCGGAATCGACGAGTGGGTCAAGACGGTCGAACGGCTCGATATCGGCGTTCCCTTGGTGACGAGCATAGCGAAAAACTACGTGTCGGCGGAAACAGCCGTGGCTATGGCCGAGCGCCTGGTCAAGGCGGGCTCCAGGATAGTCTCCTTCGTCGACTACGATCCTGTTCAGCTCATAGAGACGGTGAGGCTGGCCAGGCCGCGGATAAAGGTACCTATAATGGTGAAACTTCCTCCGTTCCTGCCCGGGCTCGAGGAACACCTTGAGAGCCTCGAGGAGGCGGGAATCGACGCGATAGCCGCGATGGATTCGATAGGCTTGGGGATGTACATCGACGTCGAGAGCGGAAGGCCGTCCCTGGGAAGCGCCGACGGGAGCGGCTATCTATCCGGCAGGGCCATCCTGCCGTTCACGCTGAAGTACGTCTACGAGATATCACGTTTCGTCAAGGTTCCCGTCGTCGGAGTCGGCGGGGGGCACGACGCCGATT
>CAZKJA010000089.1:0-5611 GCA_964552925.1 uncultured Treponemataceae bacterium | reverse complement strand
ATGGCGGGCGCGACAGGGGTCGGCATGGTCACCGCCCCGATGATCCGGGGGCTGAAAAAGTTTTCCGAGATCGGGCAGGGCATGGAGCGCTACCTCTCTCTGCACGCAATCGCCGGTATCATGGACTTGCGCGGCGCTATCCACGGGGTTAACGGAACCAGAAGGGTTTCGAACGGATACAAGGCGTATATCGACCCCGGATTATGCGACAATGACGGCGCCTGCAGGCATGTCTGCTACAGCGACGCCATCCGGACGGGGGACAGCTCGCACCGGGTGGACGAGACCGCGTGCGTCGGATGCGGCCTGTGCGCCGGCGTCTGCCATGCGCGGGCAATTTCGTACAGGTGAGGAAAGGATTTCATAATGATCGACAGGGTCGAAACGCTTACCGTCGCCGATGCGATAGTCGAGAAGCTGCTTGGATACATCTCCTCGGGACAGTTGAAGTGGGGCGAGCAACTGCCGGCGCAGCGCGACCTCGCGATACAGCTCGGGGTGGGGGTTTCCTCGGTGAGGGAGGCTCTCCAGGTGCTCCAGGCGATGGGCTTCGTGGAAGCCCGGCGCGGGGACGGCACCTACGTGACCGAGCGGCCATCCGTGCCGTTGACCACGAGCATCCTCAGGTCGATGTACCAGGATACGAGCGTCCAGGACCTCATGGAGCTCCGCGAGGTGCTCGATACCGGGCTGGCGGTGCTCGCGGCCAAGAAAGCCGAGGATCCGGATGTCGAGAAGATGGGCGCGTGCATAAGGGACCTGGAAAAATATAGCGAAACGGATTCGGAACGCGCCGCGGAGAGCGACCTGGATTTCCATATCGCCCTGGCGGAGAGCGTGAAGAATCCGCTCCTCACCCAGTTCTCCACGGCGGTCAGGGAGTCCTACGCCAAGTTCCTGGGCGAGATCAACCATACAAAGAAGGGGACAATCCTGCACAGGAAGGTACTCGAGTCGATAGTGGCGAGGGATCCCCTGCGGGCGAGGGACTCGATGATAGAACTGCTCAAGCATACGCGCGGCGTGTACCTGAAGGAACATTTTAAGGGGGAATCATGAACAAGGTCTTGATAGACAGACCAATCCACGAGGAGGCCTTGAGCCTTCTTTCGAAGCATGCCGAGGTTGTGGCGATTTTCGACGATGACCGGAGCAAGCTTGAAGCCGCGCTCAAGGAGGTCGACGGCGTGATCTGTTCCGCCGCGCTCAAGATGCGCGAGGGCGAGATCGCGATGGGAACGCATATAAAGGTGATAGGGCGACCCGGAGTGGGATACGACAGCGTGGACGTAGGCTCCTGCACGAAATTCGGGATACCCCTGGTATATACCCCCGACGGCCCGACCGAATCGGTGGCGGAACACGTGATAGCGTTGATGCTGATGGCCGCGAAGCAGATACCGCTCGTCCAGAAAGCATTGAAGGAGCGCGGCGATTTCGGCATCAGGAACAAGGTGACCGGCATGGAGGTGCAGGGCAAGACGCTCGGACTCGCCGGATTCGGGCGCATAGGCAGGCGCACCGCAGAAATCGCGGTCAAAGGTCTTGGCATGAAAGCCCTGGTCTTCGATCCCTACCTCAAAGGCAAGCCCGACGCCGGCTTCGAGTACGATACAGTGGGCAGCCTCGAGCAGCTGGCCAAGGTGTCGGATTTCCTGTCCATTCACGTACCCTATTCCCCGGAAACGGACAAGATGATAGGGAAACAGGTGTTCGCAGCGATGAAGAAGACGGGCGTACTTATCAATACCTCCCGCGGCGGCGTCATCGACGAGGCCGCCATGATAGAGGCCCTTCGTTCGGGGAAAATCGCCGCCGTCGGGCTCGATGTATTCGAGAAGGAGCCCCCGGAAAAGGACAATCCGCTGTTCGCGATGGAAAACGCCATACTGACGCCCCACCTGAGCAGTTTCACCGAAGACGGAAAACGGAAGATGGGCGTCGCCGTAGTCGAAGGCGTCCTCGACGTGCTCGCCGGCAGGAAACCCCGCTTCATCGTGAACGGGGAAATCTGGGAGAAAAGGCGGAAATGACCGCCCTCGGAATTGCAAAGGACCTTGTAGCCATCCCCAGCGTTACAGGCGGCGAAGCGGCGATCGCCAGGCACCTGGAACGCCTGCTCTCGGGCTTGGGTTGCACCGCGACGCTCCACCAGGCCGCTGAAAATCGCTTCAACCTGTACGTCAGGTACGGTGGCGACCCGGAAGCCAAGCCGGGGATCCTCTTCCACGGGCACATGGATACCGTGCCACCGCACGGGATGGAGGCCCCCTTCGTCCCGCGCGTGGGGGATGGGCAGCTGTACGGCAGGGGATCGGTCGACCAGAAGGGCGGCATCGCCGCCACTGTCGCGGCCCTGGGCGGGATAATCGCCTCGGGCAAGAAGCTTTCCAAGCCTGTCGCTCTCGTTTTCGTCATAGACGAGGAATCGGAACATCGCGGCAGCATGGCCCTGAAGGAGATGGGCGTCGACGCGGAGTTCGGCGTCGTCACCGAGCCCACGGGCTTGAGGCTCGGGATAGGCTGCAAGGGGACAGCGCCCATCCTCGTCCGCGTCAAGGGGAAGGCGGCCCACGGCTGCCGGCCATGGCTGGGCGAGAACGCCGTCCTCGCGGGAATGGAAATCACCCGGATGCTTATGGGGACGGAGCTGCCCGTGCGGGACATCCCGGGAATCGGGGAGGCCGGGGGGACGCTCAACCTCGGGAAGATCGAAGGCGGCCGGGCGTACAACATAGTCGCCGACGTGTGCGAGATATGGTTCGACCGGAGGCTGGTTCCCGGCGAGACCCAGGCTGACGCGCTCGGGCAGTTCAGGAAGGTGATTGCCGCCTATCCTGCGAGATCGGGAGTCTCCGTCACGGCTGAGATCGCCCGCCCCGACTGGAACTGGGAACCGATCAAGCGAAGAGGTTTGCTCCCCGCGCTTACCGATATGGACGACGCGGCGCTCGTATCGATAAAGGAAGCCCACAGGGACGCGACGGGGGCCGATCCGGTGCTCTTCTTCACTGACGGCTACCAGGAGATGGATTTCCTCGTCAACGATCTTGGCATCAACGCGGTGCAGTACGGTCCCGGGGATTCATCGCTCTGCCACACCGACGACGAACATCTGGACATCGCTCAATTGGAGTCGTGCGTCAAGGTCTATCAACGCATGATCGAAAGGCTCTGCGGATAGGCTCCGGAGCCGGGAGGACACCTTGAAAATCAACATCACGGTCAATGATACGCCCTTCGACCACGAATTTTCCGATACCGGAACTACTTTGCTTTCGTACCTCAGGGACGTCCTCCGCCTGACGGGGACGAAGAACGGTTGCAACGAGGGCCATTGCGGCGCGTGTTCTGTAATCGTGGACGGGAAATCGGTCCTGGCATGCAAGACGCTCCTGCGGAACCTGGACGGCAGCAGGGTGACCACGATCGAGGCGCTGTCGAACAAGGAGCGCGTACACGCGATCCAGTACGCCTTCGCGAAGGCCGGCGCGATCCAGTGCGGTTTCTGCACACCTGGATTCATACTGTCGGTCAAGGCATTGCTCGACCGCGATGCCTCGCCCGACGAGGCCGAGGTAAAGAAGGCCCTGGCAAAGAACGTCTGCAGGTGCACCGGGTACTTGAAGATACTCGGTGCCGTCAGGCTGGCGGGGGAGCTCCTGTCGCAGGGGAAGACGTGGATTCCCAGGGCGGAAATTTTCCCCGACAGGCAGGCGGAGATAGGCGAACCGGTAATACGGCTGGACAGAATTGCCAAGGCTACAGGCGAGACAGTTTTCGCCGATGACCTTGTCCTCGGGAACATGCTGCACGCGAAGGTCGTGCGGAGCGAGCGCCCCCACGCCGACATCCTGGGCGTCGACATCGCCGCCGCACAGAAGAGCGCCGGAGTGGTCAAGATCCTGCTGGCCCGCGACATCCCCGGAGAGAACCGCTACGGGCCGATCAAGAAGGACCAGCCGGTGCTCTCCGACGACAGGGTCCGGTATACCGGGGACGCGATAGCGGCTGTCTACGCCGAGACCGAGGCAGACGCCGAAGCCGCGGCGGCCAAGGTCGTCGTTACGTACCGGGACCTGCCCCTGCTAATCGGGTACGACGAAGCCGCCAGCCCCGACGCTCTCAAGTTGCACGGAGGGGATGACAACACTATCGCGGTGATGGAATCGGGCAGGGGAAACGTCGAGGAAGGCTTCGCCTCTTCCGCGTTGGTTGTCGAAGGGGAGTACAGCACCCAGTATATCGAGCACGCCTACCTTGAACCCGAGTCGTGCGTGGCCGCCGTCGACCAGGAAGGCTGCCTGACCGTCTACGTGGCAAGCCAGGGGCCGCCGATGGACATCGACGAGATAGCCAACGTCGTCGGTCTGCCCGCCGGGAAGATACGTATGGTCGGCATGGCTATGGGCGGCGGCTTCGGCGGCAAGGAAGACATATCGGTCCAGATAATCGCGTCGCTCGGCGCCCTCGCGACGGGGCGTCCGGTAAAATACACCTTCACGAGACGCGAGTCGATAAAGACAAGCGGCAAGCGGCACGCCACTCGCCTCCTTTACAAGACCGGGGTGGGCGCGGACGGGCTCCTGAAGGCGGTGCGGGCGCGCATCCAGGCCCGGGGCGGGGCGTACGCCTCCGTGGAGGAGGCGGTGATCCTGCGGAGCTGCAGCTTCGGCGTCGGGCCGTACACGATCCCCGCCGCCGACCTGAAGGCGCGCGCCGTCTACCAGAACCACGCCCCCGCGTGCGCGATGAGGGGCTTCGGTAACCCGGTGGTCACCTTCGCCGCCGAGACGTCGATGAACCGCATCGCGGACGAACTAGGCATCGACCCCATCGAGCTGCGGCTCCGCAACGTGCTGGAGGTAGGCAAGCCGACGCTCACCGGCGACAGGCCTTACACGAGCGTCGGTATCAAGGATTGCCTCCTGGCCGTCAAGGAGGCGTTGAAGGGATACAGGCCGCCCCAGCCCGCGGAAGGCTGGGCGTCGGGAATAGGAATAGCCTGCTCCTACAAGAACGTCGGGCTCGGCATCGGGATGGACGATTCGGGCGGCGCTTCCGGAGAGTTGCTCGGGGACGGCACGCTTATGCTCCGGGTCGGCAGCGTCGACATGGGGCAGGGTTCCGACTCGACTATGGCGCAGATACTCTCGGCCAGGCTCGGATGGCCGTTCAAGCGGATACGCGTGCATTCCGCGGACACCCGGCTCGACCCCAGGTCGGGAATGACTACGGCGTCCCGCCAAACGTTCATAAGCGGCAACGCGGTTGTCAAGTTCGCGGACGCCTTGAAGAAGGTAATCAGCGCGTTCCTCGGGCGCGAACTGGGTCTACCCGGACTCGAGGTCGAGCTCAGGGACCTGGCGTTCCACGCCGCAGGCGACGGCAAGCTCCTCATCACGCTCGACGACTTCGTCGCCTTGGTAAACGAACGGAAGGCCCGGATCGCGACCTCGGTCAGGTACACGGCGCCCGCCACCTCGTTCAGCCTGAAGGAACCCGCGGGCGGGTACGCCAGCCCGGTAGCCGGCAGGCTGCACGCCGCCTACTGCTTCGCGGCCCAGGCGACGGCACTGGAAGTCAACAGGAACTCAGGCAAGGTGGTAGT
>CAZKJA010000088.1:259-11391 GCA_964552925.1 uncultured Treponemataceae bacterium | reverse complement strand
GCAATGACAAAGATATACGGAACAAGGCCGAACAGCCGGCTTTGGCCGAGCCAGGTGAAATTGTCACCCAGGTTTTCAACCCAGCCGGCATTTGGCAGGAAAGTGGCGTAGAAGCCAAGGTGCACCATGTTCATGGCCAGGGTCACCACGATGGACGGCACCTTGAAGGTGACTGAAATCCAGCCGTTGAGCCCAGCCAGAAACACTCCCATCAATAGCCCGGCACCCATGAACAACACAGGGGGTACACCCATCCGCGAGAGCGATCCGGCGGCAAAGGCCACGAAACCAAGTATCGTCCCGGCGGAAATATCTATGTTGCCGGTAATGATGATGAGGGTCAGGGCTATGGCCCCGACTATCGTCGGGCTGACATCGAGCAGCAGGCTGAAGACCCCGCTCATGCTGCTGAAATTGGTGGTGAGTGATAAAAACAACAGGAATGCCGCTACAATCAATCCCAGCATGAATTCCCGTGTCAGCAAATGCTTGCGTTTCATCTTGACTTCCTTGAGGGAGGCTACAGCGCCATCTGGAGAATTTTCTCCTGGCTGAGTTCTGACCGGACAAGCTCGCCCTGTTTCCTGCCGCCCTTCATGACCAGGACCCGGTCGCTCATGCCCAGGATTTCCGGAAGGTCGCTTGAAATCATGATGATGGATTTGCCTGATGCTACTAGTTTGCCCACTATGCGGTGGATTTCACTTTTGGCACCCACATCGACGCCGCGGGTAGGCTCGTCGAGAATAAGGATCCGCGGTTCCGTGGCGAGGGCTTTGGCAACCGAGACCTTCTGCTGGTTTCCACCGGACAGGTTGTTGACCAAAAAATCGGAATGGGGAGCCTTGATGGCAAGGCTTTCCACGTAGCTGGAACTTATCTGGTTCTCTTTGGCCCTGTCGATGATACCCAGTTTCCTGGCCAGCTCCGACAGCAAGGGGAAGCTGATGTTCTCCTTGACGCTCATCGCTACGACAAGGCCGTACTTCTGCCTGTCCTCGGTGATGTAGGCAATTCCCTGGTCCATGGCAACCCTGTAATCTTCAATTTCCACTTTCTTGCCGTCGACGAACAATTCGCCGGAATCCAGTCTGGTCAGTCCGCAGAGTGCCAGCGCCAGCTCGGTACGACCAGCACCCGCCAGGCCGGAGAGTCCCAGTATTTCACCTTTGCGCAAGGTGAAGTCTATTCCGTTGAGCACGCCTTCCTGCACCAGGCCGCGTGCCTCGAATACTACGTCGCCAAGCTGGACATCTTCCTTGGGGTACAGGTTGTGCAGCGCTCTGCCCACCATCCATGATACCAGTTGATCCTTGTTGACATCCTTCACATCCTGGGTCTGTACGTATTCACCATCGCGTATGACGGTAACGCGGTCGGCCACGAGAAAAATCTCATCGAGCCTGTGGCTGATATACAGCATCGACACGCCATGTCCCTGAAGCTTTTTTATTGTATCGAAGAGGGTATCCACTTCCTTGCTCGTCAGCGCTGCGGTCGGCTCGTCGAGTATCAGGATGCTCGAATCGAAGGATAGCGCCTTGGCGATCTCGACCATCTGCTTTGTTGCCACGCCTAGTTCCGAAACCCGGATATCCAGGTCGATATCCGTACCCAGCCTGCTGAATATTTCCGAAGCCTGCTTGCGCATGGCCTTGTAATCAAGGATTGAGGCGAATCTGGAATTGCCGAAAAATGATCTGGAAATTTCATGTCCCATGAAAATATTTTCAAGTACTGTAAGGTCAGGGAACAAACTGGTTTCCTGAAAAATTATCGCTATGCCCTTGGAATAGGCGTCGTTGGGATTGTGGATGCGCACATCCTCCCCCCGGAGAACCATCCTGCCCGCATCCGGCTGGTATACTCCGGTGATGATCTTCATGAGCGTCGACTTGCCCGCTCCATTCTCGCCGCACACCGCGTGAACCTCGCCATGGCGAAGGTCTATCGTCATACCGGCCAAGGCACGTACGCCGGGAAAGCTCTTGTCTATGCCTTCCAGCCTGAGAACCACCTCTGCAGTATTCGCATCGTCGACGTTCATCGTGTTCATTCTCCGAAAGAAGGGATCATTCAAGGAAAAAACCGCCCGCCGGACGGATCCGGCGGGTGGGTTAAAAACAGTTTACCGTCTATCCACGATACCCGTAAAGGGATAGCCCTGCTATTTGAGGAAGGCGGACATACCGCTGGTGGCCTGCGGGTAGCCGCGGAACGCATCGATGTTCTTGAGGTTCCACACGAGAGGTTCAGCCAGGATGATGACGTTGTTGGCCATGATCTTGTGGCCGGCAGCGGGATAGTTGACCATGGTCTTGCCATCCATGAAGCTGGGGGCTACGTTCTTGCCGCTGAGCGGTGACTTGTAGGCGGCGCCGGAAGGAGCCTTGCCGGTAAGCACATCGTAGGCGACGTAGGCAGAGAGGTAGCCAAGGTCGAAGGGCTGCCAGAGGACGACCGCGGACATCTTGCCGGCTTCCATGTTCTTCCTGGAAGACTCGGGAACTGACACGCCTACGATCTTGATGGAATCGCTGATGCCTAGCTGATCACGAGCGGAAGAAACCGCGGGGACGGTGTTCGAGGACAGGGCGACGATGCCCTTGATTGCCTTGTTGGCGGAAAGAAGGGTCTTGATCTTCTCGTCGGCAGTACCCTGGTCGTTGCCGGCATACACTATCTGGCTGTCCCCGGAGAGAAGGTTAATGTGCTTGTAATCGGTCGATTTCTTGGCGTTGTACTCGCCGATGATGGCCTTGAGCCAGGCGTTCTGGTTGGGGGAATCGTTGGTAGTGGAAACGAGGGCTACGGTCGCCGGGCTGGCGGCGGTGTAGGAACTCAGGTCACCGGCGAGACCCTTGAGCAGGGCGATGGCGATCTGGTCGCTCTCGGCCTGGTTTACAAAGAAATTGCGGGCCGTGACATTGACGTCTGCATCCCAGGTGATGACCTTGATGCCCTTGGCCATCGCGGCCCTGAGGGTATCGGCATAGGTTTCCGGGTCAAGGGCAGACACCAGGATGGCGTCGTAGCGCTTGTCGATGAAGCCCTGGATGTAGTTCTTCTGGTTGGCGGCCGAGCATTGGGCCATCGTGTCGCCTACCCAGTCAATCTGGATCTTTCCGCCCAGTTCCTTTTCTGCCTGGCGGAATCCGCGCTCGCATGCGATGAAGTAGTCTTCAGCGATGAACTTCGGGATGACGCCGATCTTATAGACCTTGGATCCACCGGCAGCATCCTGCCCACCGGCGCCAAACACTGGAGCCAGGGACGCGATCATGAGTACGCACGCGATGGCGATTACCATCTTCTTCATCTAGTCCTCCTTATACATTAGCGGGCCAAAAGGTCCGCGAAGTACCTGTATTGCATCATGACTTCCGTGCTGTTTCGCACAGAAATTCCACTGTTTCGGGTTTTACATCCGCCTGGATGATATGGGCAGGCGCCATAAGGTAGCCTCCGTTGGATCCCAGGATAGCCGCGCGCCTGGCCATCTCCCCGGCGATTTCCTTCCTGTCGCCCTTCGGCAACAGTTCCTGCTGGTCGATGCCGCCAAAGAAGGCGATCCTGCCGCCGTATGTATCGGCGAGTTCCTGCGGGTCGGAGCCGGGCACATTCGGCTGCACGGGGTTGTACACGTCGACGCCGAGCTCGATGAAGTCATCGATCAAGGGGGCTACCGCGCCGTCGGAATGGAAGATGATGACGATTTCCGGTTTGGCCTGCCTGAGCTTGGCTATCATCCTGGCGTAGCGCGGCTTGAAGCGTTCCCGCCACATGTCCGGGGAGATCAGCATCGATATCTGCGTGCCCAGATCCTCGCCGAGCCACACCGCGTCGACGCCCCGCGATATCAAGGACAGGGCGAGGCCGGTTGTCCACTCCTCGACCATGTCGTTGAGCCGCTCGACCCAGGATTCCTCCATCGCCAAAGCCATCAGGTACTTTTCCATGCCGCTCAGATGCCAGGCCAGCTCGAACAGCGACAGCTCGACGTCGCCGATAACGAAGAAATCCTTGCCAAAGCGCGCGATATCCCTCTCGGCTTTGTCGAAGCGTCCCGGGGCGTAGGGATCGGGAAAACGGTACGCATTCAGGTCAGCCTCGGACCCGACGCCTTCGAGCGGGCACTTGACCACTTCGACATACAGCGAGCTGGGACGCATGAGCATGCCGAACTCATTGTATGAGGCACCGTCGAGCCCGGGAGCAGGCGTGAAACCCCGGGCGACCGTACCGCCGACCACCACGCAATCCGAACCCAGTCGGGTCCGTATGGCGTTCGCTGAAATCCGGTAGGTGAGATCCTCGTAATACGAGAGCGCGTATCCGGGATCCAGGCCAAATTTCTTGGCGAAGTGGTCGGTCAGGGTTTTGCACAGGTCGAACTGCAGGGGTACCCGATCGGGCTTGCCAGGCAGTTTGCCGAAGGCTTTCAACACGCGTTCTCGTGAAGTCATCGATACTCCTCAATCCATGTGGAAGACTTCGGCCAGATTGATCGACACCGGGGAACCGTCCGGGTTGGTCTCCATGATGTCGCCCATGTATTTCCACCATTTCTGGACTATCGCCGTCTTGTGGAGCTCGGAGCTGGTATTGTGATCCTTGAGTTTCTGGAAGGCGAAGAGCGTGCCTGTAGCCTCATCGAGGTAGATGGAATAATCGGAGACACCCGCGGCCTCAAGTTCCCTGAGCATTTCCGGCCACAGGACATCGTGACGTTTCTTGTACTCTTTTTCCTGACCCTTCTTGAGTTGCATCTTGAATGCGCGCCTTGTCATACCGCAATCTCCTTGTGGAATTCTTCCGCCACCATGATGGCTTGGTCTGTGTACGTGTACGGCGGCACCGGAGCGCCGCTCAGGATTGCGCAGGCGATGGGTATCGCAGCGGAACCGTACTGGTCCGCATGCAATATCACGGCCGCGTCTATCAAGCCAGTCTCCAGCTGGATCCGTACCATTTCACCATCGCCGTGGGTCACCGCTACAAAGCGGTCTGGACTCCAGATACCGGCCGCCCTCAGGGCATCGAGGGCGCCTTGCATCGCTTCGGTATTCACCGTCGTGATGATGTAATGCCCGTCGGCTCGAAGTGACGCCGTCAATCCCTCCATCGCCGCTCGGGCGGTGGCGTACTGGTTGCCGCCGATCACCCTGAGCGTCTTGTTCTCGACCTCGTCGCCGAATCTGGCTTCCACGCTCGCGGCGAAGCCTTCGGTCCGGAGCAACACCGGTTCACCGGCAGACTCCATCTCGACAAGGATCATCGCATCGACGGCGGACCACGAGCCGAACTTCCCTTCGATGAGCCCCAAGGCATGCGTTCCGGCCAGGCAGCCGGCTCGCCAATTGTTCGTGCCGACAAAGGGGGAGGAAGGTATGACGCCGTCCATCGCGACTACGGGGATCCCCGCGGCGTTGAACAGCTCTGAAACCTGGTTGTTCGACCTCAGGTCGGTATTGAATTCGATCACCACATCCGCTCCCCAGCGGATTATTTCCCGGGCATTGGCCAACGCAAGTTCCGGGTTGTAGTCATTGTCGAGCACGAGCACGTCCGCCGGACTAAAACCCGCGAGGGCAGCCTGCGCGAGCAGGCCAGCCTCAAGCTGCAGGCAGAATGGTTCGGCCCGCCTGCCGTTGGCAAATGCCAGTCGTTTGCCCTTCCCCGGTGAACCTGCATAGGGCACATCGTCCCGGGCGGCGGCCCGCAAACCCTCGAACCGTGCATACACCCCCTCGGAGGGTATCGAAGAATCAACCCGTATCAAATGGACCCCGAAACGGCGGCAAGCGTCCTGCAACCCTGCCGGAGCGTTCCTATCGCAGATGATGCCCTTGACCGAGGACATGTCGGCAAAAGCGGCCAGGGAACTTTTCCCCCACGCGGAGGAGCGCAGGAACACAAAGCTGGCATCGGCCTTGCCTATGAGTTCCCGCTTCAACTGGCACTCCTCCGGCCGACGGTCCATGAAACCTTCGGACTCCACCGCTCCCCGGGCCCCGACGAAGGCTTTGGCGATATGGATCGCAGGCAAGGACCAGGAGGCGCACCCGGAAGGATTCGCAAGACTGTCCGGAAGGGTCGTGCCGTCGGAAGAGACCTTGCCTCCGACGAGGTAGACTATGATGCCGGATTTGCGGAACAGCGTGATCGCGACTTCCAGGCTATGGGTCACTACGGTAAGCATCTCGTGCCGTACCAGGAGTTCCGCAAGCGCCCGGGCTTCAGCGCAGCCATCCAGGAACAGGACATCGCAGTCTTCGACCAACTCGGCGGCGAGACGCGCCATAGCCGCCGCTTCGACCGAATCGCTTTCGCCATTTGCGAAGCGGCTTCTGGACGGCTCTTGCCCGGTTTGAATTTCCGGAACCAGCGAAGCTCCGCCGTAATTGCGTACTATGAGACCCTGCCGCTCGAGTTCGGTCAAATCGGTCCTGATAGTCACCTGCGACACGGAAAAGTATCCGCTGAGTTCGCTGACACCGACCCTGCCCTGCCTTTTGAGCAGGAAGAGGATTTTCTGGAGCCGTTTGTCCTGGCTGTTGATGGTCTCTGTCTGGTTCATTCACCCTTATCCGCTTTCGTTTCTTTCGTTTTCGTTTCAAACCGAAAGCGAATGTATTTGAACACGGAAAAGGAAAGCTGTCAAATTTTATTTATATCGGTTTCTTGATCGATGCGGCGATGCGGGATCAGGGCTTGATGGTTTCAAGATCATCAACCAAGGCAAAGATATTTTCAATCGGTGTAACCGGGGTGATACAGAGGATGGATCATCAAACTTGCCGGTCCCGGGAGGAACCCGGGCTGGCCCGGAACCGGCTACGTGCAGGCCTATTCCTACTTGATCGCCTGGATCGTGTTGATTAGTCCCCTGGACCATTTGCCGGAGACTTCCAGTTTCTTGGCAGCTTCTATGGCCTGGCTGCGCAGTATCTCGCGGTCCTTGAAGACATCGCTGTATATGGCGCCGTCAGCGACCATCTGGGCGATGATCTCCTTTTCGGAGGCGATTGCCTTCTCGTATGCCCAGGCATTGGTCGCAAGGAAAGCGGCCATCAGTCCCGAGCGCTGCTTCTCGCTGAGGCCTTTCCAGAATTTCTCGTTGACATACCAGGCGTTGGCCGCGTACATGTCCTCGGTCTTGGTGATGTAAGGCGCGGAGAGGTGCCACTTGTTCGCTATGACGTCGGCGACCGGTCCGTGGGCGGCTTCGACCAGCTTGGTCTTGAGCGCCAGGAATATCTCGTTCCAGGCGACCGTGGTCGGGCTCGCTCCGTAGGATTCGTACGACTTCACGAACATCTCGAGTCCGGGAGCCCTCACCTTGAGTCCCTTGAAATCAGCGGCGCTCGCCAGGGGTTTCACCGAGAAGAACATGCGGGAACCCATCGGCACCGGCGCGAGGACGCGCAGGTTTGAACTTGCCCCAACCTTGTCGGTGAGCGCCTTGAAGGTCGGGCTCTCGAAATACTTGTTCATGTGCGCGGTGTCCCTGAACATGAAACCGAAGCTGATCGGCTGGAAATCAGGGTCGTACGGCACCAGCCACGCGATGTCGTTGCCGAATACCTGTACGCTACCCTCGACGACCTGATCCATGATCTGGCTGGCCGATCCGAGCACGGGTCCCTGCACATGGTTGACCGTTACCTTGAGTTCCGGCCGCTTGTCGATCTCGGCCTTGAAGCGCTCGCCCATCAGGTTCCTGAGCGAACCGATGGCATCACCGGTTGCGAGGGTGATGGTTACAGCCTGATCGCCTGCGGCGGCGGGTTCCGCGCTTCCGTTCGCGAACGCGCCGACGCAGATGGCCAGGATGATGATGGTTGCGATTGTCATTCTCTTCATAAAAACCTCCTAAAAAGATGTATGGTCAACGGGATCATCTCCCGAAAAGTCCGGGCAGGAAGGTGGTGACCGAGGGCACGAAGCTGATGACCAGAAGAAAAGCGAGGAACGGAAAGTAGAAAGGCGCGACAGCCCTGAACATCTGGTTGAGCGTGAGCCCTGTCTGGTTCATCATGACGAACAGGAGGCTACCGAAGGGCGGGGTCAATGTGCCCATGAGGAGGTTCATCAGCATGACCATGGCGAAATGGATGGGATGGAGCCCATAACTCGCCGCGATCGGGGCGAGGATGGGCACGGCGATCAGGAGGATGACGGATGTTTCCATGAACATGCCGGCGACGAGCAGCACGACATTGACCAGGATCAGGAATACGACCGGGCTCGACGTGATCGATGCCATGAAGTTTTGCAGCAGCTGGCCGACATTGCCCACCCCGGACAGCCAGGTGAAAGGCGCAGCGACCAGGATCAGCATGCCGAGGACTCCTGTAGTCTTCACCGTCTCCACCGCGCAGTGGTAGAGGGAACGGAGGTCGAGATCCTTGTAGACAAAGCCGAGGATGATGGCGAAGAGGCAGGTCAGGGCCCCGAGCTCGGTCGGCGTGGCGACGCCGGTGATCAGCCCCGTCACGAGGAAGACCGGAATGGCGAGGGCAGGTGCGGCGGCGATGAAACTGCGGAATCTAACACCCAAGGGTTCTTTGGGCATCGGCTTCACATTGACCTTGCCCATTTTAACCATGATGTAGATAGTGATCATGAGGAAGCCGCCGAGCATGAGGCCAGGAATGAAGCCCGCCAGGAACAACTTGTCCAGGGCTACGTTCGCGAGTACCGCGTAGAGGACCATGATACCGCTCGGCGGGATGATGGGACCGATGGTCGCGGAAGCAGCCGTGATAGCGGCGGAGAAGGGCACCGGGTAGCCATGGCGCTTCATTTCCTCCATCTCTATCTTTCCGAGGCCGGCTGCATCGGCCATCGCCACGCCCGACATACCGGCGAAAATGATGCTCGCGAGGACATTGACATGCCCGAGCCCGCCGGGGATATGGCCGACGGCGCTGTTCGCGAAGCCGAAGATGCGCTTGGCTATGCCCGCGCCCCCGAGGAGGTTGCCGGCGAAAATGAAGAGCGGCAGTGCCAGGAGCGGGAAGCTGTCGAGGCCCGGCCCCAGCCTGCTCGCGATCACCGTGATCGGGTAGGCTCCGCCGATGACGAGGTAGAGCGCCGTGCCGAAGATGAAGGAAAAAGCTACCGGCATGCCGAGGAAGACCGCGACAAAAATGATGCCGAGTATGATGAGCATGCTCATAGCACGTCGACCTTTCCAGAACCGCCCACGGGAGACCGCAGTCGGTAGCCCTCGGGATTGGCGAGACCGAGGGCGTCCCTGACCTCGTAGACGAGGTAATAGAGCTTGGTTGCGAGCATGCCCCAGACAGATACCAGAATGGGGAGGGAGTAGTAGTAACCCTTTCTGAAGTTGATCGGGAGGGATGCGGTCTTCGATTTATTCTGGATGTTGATGGCCGCGGGTAGCGTCGAGGCGAGGAATACGAGGCAGGCGATGACGGCGAGGCTGATCAGGACCTTGAGCACCCGCCTGCCACGTTCGGGGATAAATCTTGTCAAGGTGTCGATCATGATATGCGACTCAGTCATCAAGGCGCAGGTGGCACCGAGCGCCGTCACCCAGATGAAGGCCAGCATGACGGACTCCTGTATCCAGATGATCGAGTTGTTGAAGATGTAGCGCATCACGATTTCGACAACCATGACGCCGATGATATAGATCGCCAGGAATGCGCCGGCGACGAGCTCGACCCGCATCAGACCTTCCAGGCTTTTTTTCAGGAAACCCATATGAACCTCCGGTGTTTCAATCGTGACGTATCCTGGCGCAGTCCAGGCCAAGGATACGGGCAATCATCTCCAGTTCGTCGCCATGGTGGCCAATTCCCAAGGCAAAGTGGTGCGTCGGGCCTTCAGCCATCCAGCGCTTGAGGAACGTTCTGAGGTCGGGCTTGAAATAACCGTGGGTATTCGTGTTTCCCGTCGGGGGGATTTCGCCCTGCAGGGATTCACCCTCGGCGATGACGAACTTGAGGAGCCCCTGGTCGTTGACCGTGATGCAGAGCATGGTCATCGGACCTTCCTTGATCTTGAATTCCACCCCGGCGCCGTTTCCGGGTTTTCCGTGGTACTTGCTCAAGGAACGAAGCACCGGCTTGCGGTCCGCTATGTTCATGTGGTGCGGACCATCGTGGCCGACCAGGATTGAATCCTGCCTGAAATCCATCGGGTGGAACTCGGCGAAACTGCCCCCTATCTCGAGCCGGTCCATGATCAGCATGGCCACGCAGGTCTTCAGGTCGAACTCGCCGCACATCGGGAATCCCGCCGCGGTCAGCAGGGAGTTACCCACGATGAAGTTGGTGACCATCGTGCGCATGGCCGAACCTTCTTCCGCCTCGTAGTAGTAGGCAAGGCCGGTGAGGTTCTTCTCGTCAATGGCGCGTTCCAGCGCGACGGCAGCCCGTGCCGCGACCAGCAAATCTTCCTCTTTAAGCATGAAGGTGATGTTGTCGGAAACAGGATCCGGCGTATCGAAGAATCCCCGTATGCGCGCTATCATCGGCTCCAGGTCCGCCGGCGCAAGTTCGCGATAATGCTTCATGATGTCATCGGGCTCCATCTGCACGACATGGCTTCCAAATGATCTTGTCACCAGCGAAGGATCGACGTGCATGTCGTACATGCATTCCAGCACATGCCCCATGAGGCCTATCCTGGCCGTCTTCAGGTCGTGGAGCACATGGGCGATCCTGCACCAGGCCGCTATCTCGCTGTCCGCCTGCGCATCCCCCTCGAGGGTACCCATGATGATCTGCGGAGGTTTCCTGCCCATCCGGACCGCCACCGCGCAGAACTCGGGCACCGAGCAGATGTCATCATTGGACAATTGGATGAAGGTGGTGCCGTGGGCATAATCCATGGCGTCCAGAGGCTGCAGGGCGACCAGCACCATGGGTATATCCAAAGCCTGGATCAGCGGGGCGAAGGTAGCCGAGGTCGCATATGTCACCATGTCGATGAACAACAGGTCGAGATTGCCGCCCGAAATCTTCTCGAGCGCGCTATAAGCCGACTCCGAATCGTCCACCATGCCGAAATCGACGACTTCGACACCCTGCGGACCAAGCTTCGATTTGAACGTGTCCATCTTTCAGAAAAAGAAGGACATGCTCGGGCGCGATACG
>CAZKJA010000088.1:0-249 GCA_964552925.1 uncultured Treponemataceae bacterium | reverse complement strand
GTGTCCATCTTTCTATGCATCACCGCCAGGAGACCCTCGAATTGTTTCCAGTACGTCGTATGACCGACCCCGAGCACGCCGACGCGTGCGCTCAGTTTTTTTCTACGTTCAATATGCATGCAAGTCCCCTTTAGCATCATTCTCCAGCCGGAACCATCGATCAGTCAACCAAATCATCATATACATGCTGGCTTTTTAATTGCTTTATAAATAACGTATTTATATATATTATATATATTTTAATTCCTT
>CAZKJA010000087.1:6919-11413 GCA_964552925.1 uncultured Treponemataceae bacterium | reverse complement strand
GACGAATCGTCGCCGGGACGGCGACCGCCGAGGCGGCCGGTCAACGGGGGGGCGCCGGTCCGGCCCTCCTTGGCCTCAAACCAGGCCGCGCGGTGCTCGTCGAAGGCGCCGTCCCGGTCAAGGGCCTGCCGGGCTTCGGCCGCAACGCGTTGCCAGCCCTGTACGGGAAATATGCTTTTCCGCAAGGCAACGCCTCGCCGCCGCTCGGGATCGAGCTCTGGTTCACCCGGGAGATCCTGGTCATGCCGGCGTCTTGGGACAAGGGGAATTGCCGGACCCCGCCAAGCGGTTTCACGATGCTCGCGGCTCCCGCCGATGAGGACGGTTCGGCGTTGTTGTCGCTGACCGGCGCCGAGTACACCTTGCTCGTCCGCATCCCCGCGGGAATGGCCGAGCCGTGCGCCTTCATCGCGGTGCTCGCGGATCGCTTCTCGTTTTTCTACCGATATTCCGTCCGCCCCGAGGATGTGTCCTTCCCCGCGATACTCGAAGTGCGGCCCGCCCTATAAGCCCCGAAGCAGGGTTTCATAGAACAGGCAGCACCTGCGCACGTTCTCTACCGATACGCGTTCATCCTTCCCGTGAATACCCGCCAGGTCCCCGCGCGACTGGATTATGGGTGAGAAACGGTACACAGCCTCGGCCACCCCGAGGTAATGCTTCGAGTCGGTCCCGGCGGCGAGCAGGAACGGCACGGTGGCGGATTCGGGGAACGCGATCCCGATTGCCAGGGCGATGCGACGGTAACCCTCATGGTCCACAGGCGATTCGGGCGGCGGCTCGACCACGTGGCCGCGGTGGGCGAACTCGGCGCGGGCGCCGGAGCGTTCCGCGAGGCTTTCGATCCTGGCCATGCTCGAGGCGACGTCGCTGCCTGGCAGGACGCGGACGTTGAGCACCGCGCGGGCCTTGGACGGCAGGACGTTCTCCTCCCCGGAGCCAGATAGCATAGTGGCCGCCGTCGTAGTGCGGATTAACGCGTTGGTGGCCGGCGATCGGGCGAGGGCGGCCTTGACCAACAGCGCCGTGATCGACAGGTTCCTGAACAGGAAACGATACCCGAAGGATACGTACGGCGACAGGTCCCGCAGGAATCGTCGTATTGTGGCGGTCAGATGGGTGGGCGAGGATCTTGATTCGGAGAGGGTGACCACCTTGGCGACGAGCCCGGCCGCGGTGTGCCTGGGCGGCATCGACGAATGCCCCCCTCGGCCTTCGGCGTGGATCGCGATGTCGATGTATCCCTTCTCCGCGACTGCGACGAGCGCGAGGGGCCGGTCCGCGAACTGAATAATGCGGTCGGCGACGAAGCCGCCCTCGTCGAGCAGGAAGAGGGCGCGCACGCCGCGTTCCCGCAACACGGCCGCCAACGCCGACGCTCCGCGGATGCCCCCGGTCTCCTCGTCGCCCCCGAACGCGAGGAAAACAGTCCGCGCGGGCACGAACCCTTCCCCGAGGAGGCGCTCCACGGCTTCCAGCGTTCCGGTGATTGTGACCTTTACGTCCTGCGAACCCCGGCCATGGACGTAGCCGCCGGCGACGCTCCCCGAAAACGGCGGCAGGCTCCACGAGTCCGCGTCGCCCGGCGGGACCACGTCGAAGTGCGCCGAGAGGATGACAGGAGCGAGGCTCCCGTCCGAACCAGGCCACTCGAACAGCACGGCGCGGCTTCCGATAGCCGTGCGCAACAGGCGTTCCCTTACCCGCGGGTAGCTCGCCGTGAGTCCGGCGAGGAGCGAGGCGAATGCGGCATCGTCCTCCTCGGCGGGATCGTAGCGCGACACTGTGGGAATCCTCACGAGAGCCGCGAGACGGTCCTCGGCGCCCGCGTACCGCGACAACAATTCGCGGTCGAGCGTTCCCGGTGGCGGAGCCCTCTTGGTAGCCAAGGCACGGACCAGCATCGCCGAGAGCAGCGCGGCGGACAGCAAGGGTACGGTCAAGGCCGTTAGCGTAAGTCCCATTACCCAAGTATGCGTTCCCGGCGCGCCTGGGTAAAGGCCGGATCCGGGAAAAACAACGCGGGGATGATGCTTGCTACGGGTATGGCTACGGTTTATGCTGGCGCCAGGGGGACAAGCATGCCTGAGACGAAAAAGAAACCATCGGGGACGAAAACTACCGGCGCGGGCGCGATGAGCGTCCGTTCGTTTGCTGCGTCGACTGCGGTACTCGCGATACTCATGCTTGTCGCGGGAATCATGACGCTCGTGGTGCCCTCCGGTTCGTACGAGCGGACCCCCGGAGCGGACGGGAGCATTGTCGTAGTGCCGGGCAGCTACGTCCGGAACGAGGGGGCGGACTACCCGGCCTGGCGTTGGCTGACCGCCCCGATCGAGGTGCTGGCGAGCGAGGACGCCACGCTCGCCATCGTCATCATCGCGTTCATCGCGGTGGTCGGCGGAGCCTTCGCATTGCTGCGGGACGCCGGCATCCTCGAGGAAAGCGTGCGGCTGCTCGCGGCGCGTTACCGCTCGAGGCGGCTCCTCTTGCTCGCGGTGCTCTGCCTGTTCTTCATGGCGACCGGCAGCTTCATGGGCGTGTTCGAGGAGGTGGTGCCGCTCGTGCCGCTGGCGATAGCGTTATCGCTGTCCTTCGGGTGGGACGTGTTCGCGGGTCTCGGCATGAGCATACTCGCGGTTGGCTTCGGTTTTTCGGCGGCCATCGCCAACCCCTTCAGCGTCGGAACCGCGCAGAGGCTGGCCGGCGTGCCGGTGCTCAGCGGCTCCGGATTCAGGTTGATGGTATTCGTGCTCGTATACGCGCTGTACCTCGGTTTCATGCTGCTCCACGTACGAACCTTGGAACGACGCAGGCAGCCTTCCGAACTCGAAGCCGCATCTCCGGAAGACGCGGCGTGTGAAGACGCGGAGCCGACGGAAACCGCGGGCCTTGTGCGGCGCGGCGTCAAATTCTTCGGGTGGTCGAGCCTGATCCTGGCGGCGCTCGTCGGCGTGTCGTCGGCCACCCGAATAGCGTCGGACTTCATCCTGCCTATAATAGCGCTCGGCTTCATGGTGATCGGCGCGGGCACGGGGCTCGCCGCCGGTTTTCCGGTGCGCAAGGCCGCCCGCTCGTTCGGCGCAGGCGCGCTTGCCGTGCTGCCGGCGGGCCTGTTGATCCTGATGGCCCTGAGCGTGAAGCGCATAGTCGTCGCCGGCGGCATCATGGATACCGTGCTCTACCAGGCTAGCGCGATGCTGACGGGCGCCTCGAGCTACGGCGCGGCGGCGCTGATGTACTTGCTCGTGCTCCTCATGAACTTCTTCATAGGCAGCGCGAGCGCGAAGGCCTTCCTCCTGATGCCTATCCTCGGTCCTCTCGCCGACCTGTCCGGCCTGTCCAGGCAGCTCGCGGTGCAGGCTTTCGCGTTCGGCGACGGCTTCTCCAACATGCTCTACCCGACGAACGCTGTGCTCCTCATATCGCTCGGGCTCGCCCGGATGTCTTGGGGAGAGTGGTTCAGGCGCACCTGGGTACTCCAGGCGCTCACCTTCGTCCTGACAATGGGACTACTCCTGGCGGCGGTCGCCTTCGGTTACAAATAAGTTGTGCAGGCGATGAAACCGCACGCCGTCGACGCGATCCTCGTCAACGCCTCGATCAATACCGTGGATCCGCGTTTGCGCATCGCCGGAGCGATGGCGTTCCGGGACGGACGCATCGTCGCCGTCGGCTCCGAGGACGAACTCAAAGCCGCCTTCGTTGCCGGAAAAACCATCGACGCCGGAGGCGCGTCCGTCTACCCCGGGTTCATCGATCCGCACAGCCACCTCTTCAATTACGGGTACATGCTCCAGCGCGCCAGCCTCTTCGGCACAAGCTCGTGGAAGGATGTAGTGGCGCGGCTCGCCGTCTACCGCCCGGCCGACGCGTCGCCGTGGATCCTCGGCAGGGGTTGGGACCAGAATGACTGGGAGGACAAGGCCCTTCCTTCCAACGAACTGCTCGACGCCGCCTTTCCTGACACGCCCGTGCTGCTCACGAGGGTTGACGGCCACGCCGCCGTCGCCAATTCGGCCGCGTTGAGGCTCGCCGGCATAACGGCCGACAGCCGCGCCGAGGGCGGGGAGTTCGTGAAGCGCGACGGCCGCTTGACGGGTCTTCTCGTCGACAACGCGCTCGACGCCATGCGCAAGGCGCTCCCGAAGGTGACGCCCGCGATAATGGCCGACGCGCTGGCGCTGGCGCAGGGGGACTGCTTCGCGGCCGGGCTCACATCGGTCTCCGATGCCGGCACCGTGGCGGCCGGGGTCGAGGCGCTGGAAAAGGCCCACGCCGACGGCACGCTGTCGCTCCGGGTGTACGCGATGCTCAGGCCGACGGCCGAAAACGCGGAGAGGTATATCCGCAAGGGGCCGCTCGAGCGGGAACGGCTGACGACCCGCGCTATCAAGCTGTTTGCCGACGGCGCCCTCGGTTCAAGGGGGGCTTTCCTTCTCGGTGACTATTCCGACGACCCGGGGAACCGCGGCCTGCAGATAGAGAGCCCTG